>NZ_JBPGXM010000073.1:0-18804 GCF_056755495.1 Leifsonia sp. KNZ12-8B | reverse complement strand
GGCCACCTGCGCGTGCTCGGCGGCGACTTCCTGGGGCTGCCGTTCGGCTCGGCCGCGGTGCCGCGCGACGCGGTCGACGAGTGGAGGCGCTGGGCCGGCATCCCGCTCGACGGACCGCCCCACGGCCACGCGGCCGAGGCGGACTGGGAGGTCGTCGCAGCGCCGGACGGCACCGCCGCCTTCGCCCTCGGCTTTCCCGCCTCCTCCGCTATCGACCGCGTCGAACGCCGGATCAGCGGCGCGCCCGGTGCCCCGGAGCTGCGGTTCGAACACGTGATCCACGCGCGCCGGGCGGCCCGCGTGCCGCTCGGCCTGCACCCGATCTTCGCCCTGCCGGAGACCCAGGGCGCGCTGGCGATCGACGCGGCTTTCGCCACGGCCTTCGCCTACCCGGCGGTGATCGAACCCGGCCGCTCGCTCCTCCCTCGCGGCGCCGAGACCACCGACCTCGGCGAGTGGAGGCTCGACCGCCTGCCGTCCGGAGGCCCGCGTGAGGAGGTCGTGCTGCTGACCGGGGTGAGCGCGCCGATCCGCCTCCTCGACCGCTCCACCGGCTCCGGCGTCGAGCTCGACTGGGATCGCGGCCTGCTCCCGAACGCGCTGCTCTGGCTCTCCGACCGCGGCATCGACGCCCCGCCGTGGAGCGGCCGGTACCGCGGCCTCGGCGTCGAGCCGGTGGCGGCGGCCTTCGACCTCCCCGGCGCGGTCTCCGCCGCCGCGAACCCGCTGGCCGACCGGGGCGTCCGCACCGCGGTGGAGCTCGACCCGGCGCATCCCCTCACCGTCCGGCACTCGGTCCGGGCGTTCCGCCTCGACGACGAGGAGACCACCCGCTCATGAGAATCGAGTCCGTCGACTTCTTCTACGCCGCCATGCCCGAGATCACCGACGACGCCGACGGCAGCCAGGACGCGCTGCTCGTCCGCGTGCGCGCCGGCGACGCGGAGGGCTGGGGCGAGTGCGAGGCGTCTCCGCTGACCTCCATCGCCGCCTTCGTCGCGCCCGCCTCGCACGGCGTGTGCAGACCGGTGGCCGACTCGGTGCTGGGCCAGCGGCTCGACGGGCCGGACGACATCCGCCGCATCGCCGCACTGGTCGAGCGGCAGAGCATGGACCTGCTGCAGGCGCCGCACACCTTCTCCGGCGTCGAGATCGCGCTGTGGGATCTGCTCGGCCGGGTGCGCGAGGAACCGGTGTGGCGGCTGCTCGGCTACCAGCGGTCGCACCCCAAGACGCCGTACGCCTCTCTGCTGTTCGGTGCGACACCCGACGAGACCGTCCGGCGGGGGCGGGAGGTCGTGGCCCGCGGCTTCCGAGCCGTCAAGTTCGGCTGGGCGGGCTTCGGCGATGGCACCCCGGAGGCGGACCGCGATCAGCTGCACGCGGCCAGGGAGGGCCTCGGCCCCGACATCGAGCTGCTGGTGGACGCCGGGCAGATCTGGGTGGAGGACGTCGAGGCCGCCGCCGCCCGGCTCCCCGCCCTGCAGGAGGTCGGTGTGCGCTGGCTGGAGGAGCCGTTCCTCGCCGAATCGTTCGGTGCGTACAGCGCCCTTGCGCAGCGCGGCGGCAGCGTCGGCATCGCCGGGGGCGAGGGCGCGCACACCGCGCGGATGGCGCTCAACCTCATCGACTTCGGCGGCGTCCGCTTCGTGCAGATCGACACCGGCCGGATCGGCGGCATCGGTCCGGCCAAGCTGGTCGCCGACTACGCGGCGGCGCACCGCGTCACGTTCGTGAACCACACCTTCACCTCGCAGCTCGCGCTCAGCGCCTCCCTCCAGCCGTTCGCCGGGCTCGCCGAGGACCGCATCTGCGAGTACCCGGCGGCGCCCCGGCCGGTGGCGACGGCCATCACGCGCGGAGGCCTGCCGCTGGACGCCGACGGCTGCGTGGGCGCCCCGGATGCGCCGGGGCTCGGGATCGACGTCGACCTCGGCGCGCTTCGCCCCTACCTGCGCGAGGTCGAGCTGCTCGTCGACGGCGCGCCGGTCTTCGCCAGCGGGCGGCCCCTCACCGCGCCGGCGGCAGTAGGCTCGGTCGCGGAATGACCGCCGAACCGCCCATCGACACCGCGACGGACACGCCCGCGCGCACCGACACGCCCGCGCGCACCGACACGCCCGCGCGCACGGACACGCCCGCGCGCTCGGCCGCCGAGGCGGGACCGGGCTACAACATCCGCGGTCAGCAGGGGCGCGTGATCGACGCGATCGGGCAGGCGATCGTCGGCGGACGGTACCGCCCCGGCGACGTGCTGCCGAAGGAGTCGGAGCTGATCGCCGAGTTCGGTGTGAGCCGCACCTCCGTCCGGGAGGCGATGAAGGTGCTCGCCGCGAAGGGGCTGGTCGAGACGCGGCAGCGGGTCGGCACCCGCGTGCGCCCGCGCGAGCTGTGGAGCGCCTTCGACAGCGACCTCCTGCTCTGGAACTACGCCCAGGGCCGCGGCGCCGACGTGATGCGCGACCTCGTCGAGCTGCGGCAGATCCTCGAGCCGGCCGCGGCCAAGCTCGCCGCGGTGCGCGCGACGGTGACCGACCTGCGCGACCTGGAGCGCGCCCACGCCGACATGACCGGTGCGGTGGAGCGGGCCGGCGAGTACGCCGCGAGCGATGTGCGCTTCCACATGGCGGTGTACGCCGCCAGCCACAACGAGCTGATGCAGCGCTTCGGCCAGCTCGTCGCCGAGTCGATGCGGCTGAGCTTCGAGCTGCAGCAGCGCGCGCACGACGCCGCGCCCGACCTCGCCCGCGACGCTGCCGCCCACCAGGCCGTGCTCACCGCCATCCGGCGCGGCGACCCGGCCGACGCGACCGAGCGGATGCTCGACGTCGTGCTCGACGGCAAGGCCGCGCTCATCGACGCGCTCGGTGCCCCGGAGGACCGGCCGGACGGACGCTGACCCGGCCGCGCTCACACCCGCGGCCCGCCGGCGCCCGCCCGGCGGCTCGAAGCCGCGTCAGGTGACGAGGCGGTCCACCAGCAGCAGCCGCGACGACATCCCTCGCGCGACGGCCGGCGCCGCCAGTCCCTCACGCAGCAGCTCCGCCCCGCTCCGGACGGCCGGCTCGGCATCGCCGAAGGGGTCGGACACCCGGTAGTCGGCGTCCGCATCCAGGCCGCGAAGGCGGACGCGCTGCTCCGCGTCCGCGCCGCCGGAGTCTCCCGCGCCTCCCGCACCACTGAGCCGGAAGGCCGCGACCGCGTGCCGAGACCCGTCGGCCGCGCTCAGCTGGAACGCGGGCATCCGCTCGCCGCGGCCCCCGCGCAGCGGCTGCCCGGTCAGCCGGCGCAGCACGCCGTCGCGCAGGATCGGCGCGAGCACGTCCGTGTAGACGCGTACGTGGTCCGCCAGCACGGCGCTCAGCTCCGGTCGCAGCTCGGGGAGCCGCAGCGAGACGCCGAAGCGGTGCAGCATCGCCGCGCGCAGGGTCGTCGCGAACTCCCCCTCGGTCAGCGTCGTGAAGTCGAGCCGCGACGGCGGGTAGTCCCCGCGCCACTGCGACCACGACCAGTGGAGGAGGGAGGCCGGCGGCAGCAGCATCCCGGCACCCCACAGCACCTGCAGCGCGTGCTCGGTGTAGTCGGGGTCGGAGAGGAAGAGCGTGTGGACGTGCCGCGCCAGACCGAGGTCGAGCCGGAGCCCGCCCGACGAGCAGGCCTCGAGCACCACCTCCGGGTGCCGCTCCCGGAACTCGTCGAGCACCGCATAGAGGCCCTCGTAGTGGCGGAGGAGCCCGTCGCCCGCGCCGTGCCCGTGGTCGGTGCGCGTGCACCCTGCGTCGGGGTCGACGTTGAAGTCGAGCTTGACCCACTCGGCGCCCATCTCGGTGACGACCCGGTGGAGGCTGTCGGCGACGAATCGCCGCCCGGCCTCCGACCCGCAGCAGACGTAGCCGAGGAAGGCGGGGTCGTCCTCGTCCAGCGACACCGTGTCGGCGCGGTAGGAGCGGTCGGGGCGCCTGCCGCCCACGGCGAGCGCCAGGATCTCGGGCCGGTCGCGGCGGACCTGCGCGTCGCGGCCCACCGCCTCGCCCTCCATCCAGATACCGGGGCGCGCGCCGGCTGCGCGGATGCGGTCGCCGAGCGCGGCGATCCCGGAGGGGAAGCGGGCGGTGTTGACGCGATCCCAGTCGCCGCGCACGCGGGTCCACGACAGGTCGGCCTCCGCGGGGCCGAACCAGCCGGCGTCGACCGTCACCTGGCGGATGCCGAGCGGGGTCGCGCGGTCGGCGTTCGCCGCGATGACGCCCTCGTCGACCTCGACGTCCTCGTAGGGCCACCAGTGGTTCCACTCGACGTCGAGGCGGTCGGAGGCTGCGGAGCGCGGCGTCCAGCCGTCGCCCACCGCCGTGGTCAGGGCGACGGCGGCGGCGTCGCGGTCGGCTCCGACGGCGAGGACCACGGAGGGCGCCACCACCTGCTCCCCCGGCCGCAGCACCGTCTCGAACAGCCAGTCCGAGATGCCCGCCGACAGCGTGCGTCCCTCGGTCAGATCGACGTGCCAGTTGCCGCTCCAGGCGGGCGCGACCACGAGCCCGGCCGCAGGATCCGCCGCCGCGCCTCCCGCCGACCGCTCGAATCCGACCCAGGGCGCGTAGCCGTGCGACGAGCGCCCGGCCCGCGACTCGAAGAAGAGGTCGCCGCCCGCGTCGTGCACCTCGGGCCGGAACTCGTCGCCCCAGGCGGAGCGGAAGGCGAGCGCCTCCCACCCCTCGCCCGCCAGCCCGGCGGAGAGCGGGTCGAGCCTCGCCAGCACCGCGTCCTCGTCGCCCGCGTTGGTCAGGTGCAGCGCCAGCTCCCACACGTCGTGCCCGGCGAGGCGGGTGGCCCGCCAGTGCGCGCGGAGGGAGGTGCCCTCCACATCGCCGTGGACGTCGACCGAGCCGTCGGCGCCGGTCTCGACCACGGGGTCGGCCACACGGTCGCGGCGACGCCGGTCGACATCCAACCGGAGCAGCGCGGAGGGCCGCAGCACGGGCTCCCCGTCGACGGTCAGCGTGAGGAGGCCGTCGTCGTCGACGGCGAGCACGGCGCCCGTCACTTGGTCGACCCGATCGAGACGCCCTCCACGACGTAGCGCGAGGTGAAGGCGAGCAGCAGCAGGGGGACGGAGGCGGCGATCAGCAGGCCGGAGGACACCAGCGGCTGGTCGTTCTGCAGCTTGGTCCCGATCATCGACAGCGCCGGGGTGAGCAGGCGCTTCGTGTCGTCGGGCAGCAGGATGAGCGCGTACAGCAGCTCGTTCCACATCCCGAGGAACTGCAGCACCGCCAGCGTCGCCAGGCTCGGCTTGGCCATCGGCACGGCGACGCGGAACAGTGTGCGGAAGAACCCGGCGCCGTCGACCCTGGCCGCGTCGAGCACCTCGTCGCCGAGCGCCCGGAACGCCAGCGTGAGGAAGAACACGGCGAACGGCAGGCTGGTGGCGACGTACAGCAGGATGATGCTCGCGTAGTTCCCGATCAGCCCGAGCGCAGAGAGCATCAGGTAGATCGGCAGGATGAGCACCTGGCTCGGCACGAGCATCACCGACACGAACGAGCTCGTGATGATCTTCGCGCCGTAGGGGTTCAGCTTCGCCAGGGCGTATCCGGCGAGCGTCGCGAACACCAGCACCACGACCAGCGCGGCGCTGACGACCAGGAAGCTGCGGAGGAACGCCGGCCCCGCGCCGTAGCCGTTCCACACCCGCACGATGTTGTCGAGCGTCCACTCGGTCGGCCAGCCGAGCGGGTTGCGCAGATAGTCGATGCGCGGGCGGAAAGCCGCGACGACCAGGAAGTAGACGGGGAAGATGATCGACGCCGCCAGGATCGCCAGGCCGATGAAGACCGGGATGCGGGCGGGCTTGCTGAGGGTGGCGCTGGTCATGGTCTCCTGTTTCAGTCCGCGTCCTGGATCCGGAAGACCCTGTTCTGCACGATCGTCAGCACGCCGATGAACAGGAACAGCAGCACCGCGAGCGCGGCGCCGGGCCCGAGGTTCTCGCTGCCGAAGGCCTTCAGATACACCAGGTAGTCGATGGTGGTGGTGTCGTAGCCGGGGCCGCCCGCCGTCATGACGAAGACGAAGCCGAAGAGCGACGTGAACGTGTACAGCACGTTGATGATGAAGACGAAGCCCAGCTCGCGGCGGATGTTCGGCAGCGTGATCGAGAACAGCCTCCGCCACCAGCCGGCGCCGTCGAGCGCCGCCGCCTCGAACACCGCCGAGTCGATCGCCGACAGGCCGCTCAGGATGAGCAGCGACTGATAGCCGAAGCCCGACCAGACCAGCGCGGTGATGATCACCCAGATCGCCAGGTTCCCGTCGGTGAAGAAGGTGACCCGCTCGCCGCCGAGGGCTGCGATCACGCTGTTGACTGCGCCGTTGTAGCCGAAGATCTGCTTGAACATGACGCCGACCACGACGATCGAGAGCACGTTCGGCAGGAAGTAGACGAACCGGAAGAACCGCCAGCCGCGGATCTTCTCGAACAGCAGCACCGACACGATCACCGAGAAGAACACCACGAGCGGCACCGAGATCAGGAACTTCAGGTTGTTGAAGAAGACCTGGTGCACGAGCGGGTCGCTCAGGATGTTGACGTAGTTGTTCAGCCAGACCCAGTCGAAGTCCTCGCCGTCCGTCTTCGTGAACGAGATGTAGAAGGCGAACAGCACGGGGTAGATCATGAACCCGACGACGATCAGGAACGCCGGGGCGACGGCGGCGAGGCCGATGCGGCGCTCGCGCCGCCGCCATGCCGCCGGCCGCCGCGGCCCGGGGGCGGTGGAGGCCGCGATCTGCGCCTCCTCCACCGCCGCCCGGGTGGTCGCTTGCGCGGTGGAGGTCATCCCTGCTCCGCGTCGAGGGCCGACTGCAGCTGCTTCACCGCATCCTTCGGCGCGGTGGTGCCGAGGAAGGTGGAGGCGTCGAGCCGGTAGTAGAGGTCGATCACCGACTGCGGCATCACGTTGTCGAACGGGAAGACGACGGTCGCGTCCTTGAGCGCCTCCGTCTGCTCCTTCAGCAGCGGGTTGTCGATGACGCTGGAGTCGCCCTTCTTGTTGCTGGAGCCCTCTTTCTGGTTGAGCTTCACATAGAGGTCCTGCACCTCGGGCTCGGCCAGGTACTTCACGAACTCCTTGGCGGCGTCCTTGTGCTTGGCGTAGTCGGTGATCGAGACGGCGACCTGCGGGCCGCCCGCGGCGATGTCCGGGTGCTCGGCGCCCTCCATCATCGGGATGAAGAACCAGCCGACCCCGTCGCCGAACGCCTCGTTCATGCCCGCATCGCCCCACGTCCCGGAGAAGTAGTAGGGCGCCTGGCCGCTCAGGAAGCCGGTGTCGGCGTCGCCGTTGGAGAGCTCGCCGGCGTCGCCGTTCACGAGGGTCGGCTTGTTGAAGTCGGCCCACGCCTGGTACGCCTTCGTCATCGCGCTGCCGTCGATCTTGCTCTTCCCGGTGTACATGTCGGTGAACGTGTTCGCACCGCCCTCACCGGCGGCGAGCGCCGCGACGACCCACGCGCCGACGTAGCCCTCGAGGTTCGCCACGTGGAACGCGGGCTTGCCCGTCTTCTGCTGGTACTGCTCGCCCTTGGCGATCATGTCCTCCCAGGTGGTGGGCACCGGGTCGGTCATGCCGGCGTCGGCGAGGAGCTTCTTGTTGTACCAGACGGTGAAGTAGGTGCCGGCGCCGTAGGGGAGCGCGAGGAGCTTGCCGTCCTTCTCGAAGTCCTTGCGGACGGTGTTCAGGCCCGTGAAGTTCGCGAGCGTCGACTCGTCGAGCACGCCGTCGAGGTCCTCCAGGTACTTGGAGAAGGCCAGCGTCGGCCCGCCGGTGTACTGGATGTGGATGTCGGGCCCGTTGCCCGCGATCGAGGCCGCCTTGAACTGGGCCGCGTTGGCGCTGATGTCGCCGCCCTGCTCCACGATCTTGACCGTGATGTTCTTGTGCTCCTTCTGGAAGTTCTTCGCCGCCTGGTGCAGGAACGACTCGTCCTTCGGACTGCCGTCCTCGTTGGTGGCGGCCAGAAGGCCGGTGTCCCAGATCAGGAGCTCCTGCTTCGCGTTCGGGTCGGTGCCGCTCGACGAGCACGCACTCGCCCCGGCCAGGAGTGCCGCAGCAGCCACCAGTGCGGCCGCCGTCCTCAGTTTTCGCATGCTGTGTCCTCTCGCTCGCGCGGAGGTCGCCGGGCTGCGACCTCTCGCCGGCGGCCGGGTAGCGCCGCGACGGCGTCCGAGCGCCGGGCATCGGGTCGGCGATGCGGCATCGTCGCGGCGCGCGCAGGCTGCACTGCCCCGCTGTCGCTACGTGCTGCGTACATCTCGTCACCCCGGGTCGAGCGTCATCGGTCTCATCGGCGCTGCAGACGGCCTGCAGTGATGCGATTAGATCATATTTTTACGTTCAACTCAAGGATTCCCGGGCGTTGTCGGAGGTCAAAAGTAGTATTTATATTGGGAGCCGCGGCCGCGGGACTCCGTCTGCGACCCCCCTCAGCCTCGCAAAGCGAACTCGCAGGAAAAATAACGACTTGATAACTAGGCACCGTTACCCTTCCGTTATATAGTTCAAGGGCAGTGGTCGTTTGCTGTGGCGACCATCGCGGAATGTGATTGCAGGACACTCTTGGTGCAAGGGAGAGGGCCGGCCGCTAGCCTCTGCGGTCGGCCCTCGATCTGTCTCCGGGCCCTCCCTCTCGAGTCCTCTCCCCCGCCCCTTTCACGCGGCGTCATCCCGTGGTGGCACGGATGAGCGTGTCGGCGCATGATGGGAAGATGCGAATGCATTGACACGCGTTCGAGCATCAGGAGGCACTGGGGATGGGCAGCGAAGGCACGGCGGCGCCGGCCCGGAATCGCGTGAACGCCGTGACGGCCTGGGAGTCGCTCTTCCGGGCGCAGGTCGCCGTCATGCGCACGCTCGCGGCGGAGTTCCCGACACGGGACATCTCGTTCAACGAGTACGACGTCCTGTTCAACCTCTCGCGGCAGCCCGACCGCTCCCTGCGGCTGCGCGACCTGAACAAGCACGTACTGCTCACGCAGCCGAGCGTCAGCCGTCTGGTCGACCGGCTCGTCGCGCGCGGCCTGGTCGCCAAGTGCCCCGAGCCCAACGACGCGCGCGGCACGGTCATCCGCCTCACCGACACCGGGTTCGACATGTTCCGCCGGGTCGCGGTCGACCACATGAAGACGATCACCGACCGGGTCGGCGGCCGCCTCGACGCCGACGAGCTCGAGCAGCTGGCCGCCCTGTGCGACAAGCTGCGCGGCGCATCCTGAGCGACATCCTGAGTGACCCCTCCGGGGGGTGTCACCTCCTCCGCGTATCATGACGCCATGAGCCGGACCGAGCCGAGACGTCGCTGGAGATGGGGATGGGCCCCCGCCCTGGTGGGCTTCGTGGCCCTCAGCGGCATCGCAGGACTGCTCGCGGCGGCGGCCGTCACGCCCGCGGTCGCGCTCACCGGATCTGCCGCCGACAACACCATCAGCGTGTTCGACGGCCTGCCCGAGTACGTCAAGGTCGAGCCGCTCGCGCAGGCCTCGACCATGTACGCGAAGTCCAACGGCCACGACGTGCCGATCGCGAGCTTCTACTCCCAGAACCGCGTCGAGGTCGGCTGGGACTCGATCTCGCAGAACCTCAAGGACGCGGCCATCGCCACCGAGGACCCGCGCTTCTACGAGCACGGCGGCATCGACGTCACCGGCACGCTCCGCGGCGCCGTTCTGACCGCGCTCCACAAGTCGGTGCAGGGCGGCTCGTCGATCACCCAGCAGTACGTGAAGAACATCCTGGTGCAGCGCTGCGAGAGCAAGCAGCCGGACCCGAGCGCGTCCGACGACGTGCGCAAGAAGCAGCAGGACGCCTACGAGAAGTGCTACGAGGACGCCACCGAGGTCGACCCGGTGCGCAAGCTCAAGGAGATGCGGTACGCGATCGGCCTCGAGAAGGCGTACTCGAAGAACGACATCCTGCAGAGCTACCTCAACATCGCGCTGTTCGGCGGACGCGTCTACGGCGTGCAGTCGGCCGCCTCCTACTACTTCGGCGTCTCGGCGAAGGACGTCAACCTCCAGCAGGCGGCGACGCTGATCGCCATCCTCAACAACCCGGACAACCTCCGCATCGACCGCCCGGGCGACAAGGAGAACGGCGCGGCGAACAAGTACCAGGAGACCCTGAACCGCCGCAACTACGTGCTCGACCGGATGCTGATCAACGGCAAGATCACCCAGGAGGAGCACGACGCGGCGATCAAGACGCCGGTCGAGCCGAAGATCACGCCGGTGCAGAACGGCTGCATGACGGCGCAGCAGTACAACGCCGCGTTCTTCTGCGACTACGTCGAGCGGATCATCGAGCAGGACCCGGCGTTCGGCAAGACGGAGGACGCCCGCAAGAGCTACCTCACCCGCGGCGGCCTCAAGATCTACACGACGCTCAATCTCGACCTCCAGAACGCGGCCCAGGCGGCGGTCAGCGCGTACATCCCGCCGTCGCACCCGAACCTCGACCTCGGCTCGGCCAACGTGTCGGTGGAGGTGGGCACCGGCCGGGTGGTGACCATGGTGCAGAACAGACCGTATGACAACACGGCCGAGCCCGCTCCGGGCACCACCGCGGTCAACTACACCACCGACAGCAACTACGGCGGGTCGGAGGGCTTCCAGACCGGTTCGGCGTACAAGGTGTTCGACCTGCTCGAATGGCTGCAGGAGGGGCACTCGCTCAACGCCAGCGTCAGCGGAACGCAGCACTCCTTCCCGCAGACGCTGTTCCACTCGAGCGACCCGTGCAACGACATCGGCGGCGCCCCGTGGAACGTCTCCAACGACGAGGGCGAGTCGGTCGGCAGCGCGTCGGTCATGACGGCGACGGCCCAGTCGATCAACACGATCTTCGCCAAGATGGCGACCCAGCTCGACCTCTGCGGCATCAAGCAGCGCGCGCAGGACCTCCTCGTGCACGGCGCCGACGAGGAGATGAACCCGTTCATGGCGAACCCCTCGGCCGTGCTCGGCACCAACTACATCGCGCCGCTGACGATGGCGACCGCGTACGCCGGCCTCGCCAACAACGGCGTCGCGTGCAGCCCGGTCGCGATCGACCGCATCGTGGACTCCGCGGGCGCGAACCACCCCGTGCCGAAGACCCAGTGCTCGGCGACCCCGATCGACCCGGGCGTCGCCGCGGCCGCGATCTACGCGTTGCAGGGCGTGCTGCGCGGCGGCGGCACGGCCGTCTCGGCCAACCCCGGCGACGGCGTGCCGATCTTCGGCAAGACCGGAACGACCGACGACTCCGTCGAGAACTGGCTGGTCACCTCCACCACGAAGGTCGCTCAGGCCACGTGGGTGGGCAACGTGGAGGGTGCTGTCGCGCTCCGCAGCCAGAGCTTCCAGGGCATCGGCGGCGGCAACGTGAAGTTCGCCATCGCCAAGCCGATCCTCGCCGCGCTCAACGCCGCGTACGGCGGCGCCGCCGGCTTGGGTGCGGGCGGCGCCGAAGCCCGCGCCGGGAGCACCCGCGCAGCCGGCGCCTCCTGCGCAGAACGGCGGCGGGAACGGCGGCCCCGGCAACGGCGGGAAGCCGCCCGGCCGCGGCTGACCACGGGGGTTCCGGCGGGGCCCACTGAAGTTGTTCTCAGGCCACGGATTGACCAGCAGAGAATGCGACACTCGCCGTTATCGTTAGCAACGTGGGCCGTACACCTGATCCGAATCGCAAGCCGGAGCTCCTGGCTCGCATCATGGAGCACGTCGCGACCGAGCCGCTCTCGCGCATGACGTTCCGCAGCCTGGCGAGTGCGCTCGGCGTCAGCACCTACTCGTTCGTGTACCACTTCGGCTCCCGCCAGGAGATGATCGACGCCATCCTCGAGGAGGGCGTCCGGCAGCAGTCCGAGGCGCTCACGAGCGTCGACCTGTCGTCGTTCGACCGCGCGCAGTTCCGCGACTGGTACCGGGAGGCGTTCCGCGCCTCGCTGCAGGAGGGCAGCCGCACCGGCCTCCGCCTGCAGTTCGAGGCGGGCGCGCTCGAGCCCGTCGACCCCGACATCGGGCAGAGGGTCACCACGTCGTTCAGGGCGTGGCGCGACCTGGTGAAGGGGTGGCTCAAGAAGCAGGGCATCGACACCCGCCGGGCCGGCGTCCTCGCGAACTGGCTCGCGGACACCGCGGCCGGCCTCCACTTCGGCTTCCTGCTCACCGGCGAACGCGCCGCGACCGTCGCCGCCTTCGACGTCTTCATGTCGGCGTTCGAGCGCGAGGCGTTCGAGGGCGTCGACGCGGAGCGGCTGGAGGCGTCGGCCGGCTAGCGTCGGTCGGCTGGCGTCGACAGGCTGGCGTCGGCCGGCTACGCGTCGCTCTCGGCGACCGAGCGCACGCCCTCCAGCATGCGGACCCAGTTGTCGCGCGAGTGCCGGGCCGCCTCCGGCGACGGGTTGTTGTCCTGGTCGAGGGTCACGTGGGTGCCGCCGGGGATCTCGTCCAGCTCGAAGCGGAGCGTGTGATAGTTGTCCGGCTCGTCCGGCTGGCCGCTGAGCGGGCTGAAGTGGGTGAGCACGATGCGCCACGGCTCCTCGCGGTCCTCCAGGTCGATGACGCGGCCGTGATCCTCGAACGAGCGCCCCTCCCACTCGCCGCGCCACACGATCGGCGAGCCGATCCGCCAGTCCGAGCGCACCTCCGCGCCGAACATGATCTCGGGATGCGCGCCGTTGCTGGTCAGCACTCGCCACACCGTCCGCCGTGGAGCCCGCACGTCGATCTCGGCCCGCGCCACGTAGTTGCCCATCGCCGCCTCCCGCCGTCTCTGGCCGCCATCACACACCAGCGGCGGCCCTCGCACAAGCACCCGATGCGCCCACGCGGCCTCAGCGGGCGTAGACCACGGCCTCCCAGGGGGCGAGCACGCCGGTCGGCGAGGGCGCCGCTCCAGGCAGGTTGGCGAGCAGCGGCTCGGCGTCCTGCCACTCGGCCACCGCCTCCACGTCGTAGATCACCGGCTCCCCGGTGAGGTTCGCCAGGACCAGGAGGGAGGCGTCGCCGAGCCGCCGCGCGTAGGCGAAGACCTGCTCGTGCTCGGGCAGCACGAGGGTGAAGTCGCCGGTCGCCACGACCTCGGAGCGGTGCCGCAGGTCGATGAGGGCGCGATAGTGCGCGAAGACCGAGTCCGGGTCGTCGATCTGCGCGGCCGCGTTCACTGTGCGGTGGTCGGGGTTGGGCGCGATCCACGGTTCGCCGGTGGTGAAGCCGGCCCCCGGGCCGTCGGTCCACTGCATCGGCGTGCGGGCGTTGTCGCGGCTCGTGCGGCGGAGGGCGACCAGCACCTCCTCGGCCGGCTGCCCCAGCAGGTCGACCGCCTGCGCGTAATGGTTGAGGGTCTCGATGTCGCGGAAGTCGTCGATCGTGTCGAAGGGCACGTTCGCCATCCCGAGCTCCTCGCCCTGGTACACGTACGGTGTGCCGCGCATCAGGTGCAGGACGGTGCCCAGCGCCTTGGCCGAGGCGACGCGGTGCTCGCCGTCGTCGCCGAACCGGCTGACCACCCGCGGCTGGTCGTGGTTGTTCCAGTACAGGCTGTTCCAGCCGCGCTCGGCGAGACCCTCCTGCCAGGCGGCGAGGTTGCGCTTGAGGTCGACGACGCCGATCGGCCGGTGGTCCCACTTGCCGCCGGGACCGTGGTCGAGGTCGACGTGCTCGAACTGGAACACCATGTCGACCTCCCCCCGCGCGGGGTCGGTGAACAGCACCGCGTCGTCGATGGTGACGCCGGGCATCTCGCCGACGGTGAGGTAGCGGTCGTCACGACCGGCGAAGACGCGCTCGTGCATCTCGTGCAGGAACTCGTGGATGCGCGGCCCCTGCGCGATGTGCGGGTGCGCGTCGCCGTACAGACCGCCGGGCGGGACAACGCCGTCGGGGAGGCCGGGCCGCTTGGAGATGAAGTTGATGACGTCCATCCGGAAGCCGTCGACCCCGCGGTCGAGCCACCAGTTCATCATGTCGTACACGGCCTCCCGCACCTCCGGGTTCTCCCAGTTGAGGTCGGGCTGCTTGCGCGAGAAGAGGTGGAGGTAGTACTCGCCGGTGCCGGGATCGAGCTGCCAGGCGGGCCCGGAGAAGAACGAGCCCCAGTTGTTCGGCTCGGCACCCTGCTCCCCCGGCCGCCTGCCCTCGCGCGCGGGGCGCCACCAGTACCAGTCGCGCTTGGGGTTGTCGGGAGAGGAGGCGGACTCGACGAACCACGGGTGCTCGTCGGAGGTGTGGTTGACGACCAGGTCCATGACGAGCTTCATGCCGCGGGCGTGCAGGCCAGCGAGCAGCTCGTCCAGGTCGTCGGAGGTGCCGAACAGCGGGTCGATCGCGCGGTAGTCGCTGATGTCGTAGCCGTTGTCGTCGTGCGGCGAGGCGTAGATGGGCGAGAGCCACACCACGTCGACGCCCAGCGCCTCCAGATGGTCGAGGTGCTGGATGATGCCCCGCAGGTCGCCGACGCCGTCGCCGTCGCTGTCCGCGAAGCTGCGCGGGTAGACCTGGTACACGACCGCCGACTGCCACCACTTGTCACTCACGCGGTTCACCCTACCCACGCGCGGCGCGCTCGCCGAGTCGTGAGCAGATGCGGGTTCCGGACGCGAGAAGTGAGCTCATGTCACGACTCGGCGGGCGGGTCAGAGCTCGATGCGGCGGCCGGTGCGGAGGGAGGCGCGGGCCGCGAGCGAGACGCGGAGGGCCTCCACGGCCGCCGCCACCGGGGCACGGTCGGGCGGGGTCCCGGTCTCGATGCACTCGAGGAAGTAGCGGGCCTGCTCCGCGAACGGGTCGCCGTCGGCCTCCCGCACCTCGTCGGTGCCGGCGTCGCCGATCACGTCCAGCGTGCTGCGGAACGGCTCGCCCTCCGGCAGGTCGGCCGCGCTCGTGAGCTGCGCCACTCCACCGTCCGCGTACTCGATGGTGGTCGCGACGGGTGCGCCGAAACCGCCGCCGGGAGCGCCGACGCTCGTCACGGCCACCGGCCGGCCGAGCAGGAGGTTCGCCTGGTCGACGTCGTGGATGGCGAAGTCGACGAGCATCCCGCCCGACCGCTCCTCGTCGGCGAGCCAGTCGGCCCAGCGCGGTGCAGCCGTGATCCGGGAGGCGCGGACCACTCGCGGCCGGCCGACCGCCCCGGCGGTGACCCGCTCCGCGAGCGCCGCGTACCCCGGGAAGAAGCGGACGACGTGCGCCACCATGAGCATCCCCGGCGACCGCTCCGCGACGGCGGCCAGCGCCTCCGCGTCGGGGAGGGTGAGGGCGATCGGCTTCTCCAGCAGCACGTGCCGGCCGGCCGCCAGCGCCCGGGTCGCGAGCTCGACGTGCGAGGGCGTCGGGGTGCAGACCGAGACGATGGCGACCTCGGGGTCGGCGAGCGCCTCCTCCAGAGTCCGCGCCCAGCGGGGCACCGCGGCGCCGGGAGCGCCGGGAGCGCCGGGAGCGCCTGCGGTGCCGGGCAGGTCCGGCCGGCTCCGCGGCGAGACCGCCCACCGGACGGGCACGCCGACGGCGGCCCAGGCGGCGGCGTGCGCCCGGCCCATCCGGCCGGCTCCGACGATGGCGGCGGCCGTCACCGCACCACGAGGTTGACGCGCGACGGCTCGAACAGCTCGTCGAGGATGAGCCGCCCGGCGCCCCGGATCCCGGCCTGGCCCTTCGCGATGCTCACCGCGATGTCGAGCTGGTCGGTGATCATGGGCAGGCAGTCGGAGTAGATGGCCGAGCGGACGCCCGCGACGAACGCCTCCGCCTCCCCCAGGATGCCGCCGAGCACCAGCCGCTGCGGGTTGAAGAAGTTCATGATGGTCGCGAGCACGCTGCCCGTGCGGAGCCCCGCCTCCCGCAGCATGAGCGTGGCCCGGGGATGCGCATCGCGGGCGAGGGCCAGCACGTGCCCCGTATCGGCGACCTCGACCCCGGCCTGGCGGAGGGACGTGACGATGGCCGCGCCGCCGGCGACCGCATCGAGGCAGCCGACCCGCCCGCAGGAGCAGAGCACGTCCGGCGCCCCGGGGACGGTGACGTGGCTGATGTCGCCGGCCATGCCGTGGTGCCCGTGGTACACCCCGCCGAAGGCGATCACGCCGCAGCCGATGCTGGAGCCGGCCTTCACGAACACGAGCTGCTGCGCATCCTCGCCGGCCTCTCCGAGCTGCACCAGCTCGCCGAGCGCCATCAGATTGGCGTCGTTGTCGGCGGCGGCGGGGAGGCCGGAGATGCGGGCCAGCTCGGCCGCCACGTCCACGCCGTTCCAGCCGGGCATGCGCGAGGGCGACACCATGCGGCCGCTCGTGGAGTCGACCGGGCCGGGGAGGCCGATGCCGAAGCCGCGCAGGGTCTGGCCGGGTGCCGCGTGCGCGGCGGTGAGCTCGGCGCCGACCTCCGTGACCCACTGCAGGATGCGCTCAGGACCGTCCGCGATCCGCATGGTCTCGTTGCGGAGCGCGAGGAGGCGGCCGCCGAGGTCGAACAGGCCGAAGGTGGCGTGATGCGAGCCCAGGTCGGCGGCGCACACGACGCCGGCGGACGGATCCACCTCCAGCGCCCGCGGGCGGCGGCCGCCCTGCGAGACGCCCGCGCCGGCCTCGCGCAGGTAGCCGGCTCCGATGAGCGCGTCCACCCGCTGGGCCACCGTCGAGGGCGAGAGCCCGGTGCTGCGCGCGATGTCGGCGCGGGAGCGGGCACGGCCGGACCGCACCAGGTCGAGGATGCCGCCGGGCGTCGACGCCGCGTGCGCCGGAGCGTGGCCCGCGTGGCCCGCGTGGCCCGGTGCGTCGATGGTGCTCGTCATGGCGCCGTCCTCTCGTCTGGTGTGAGGATACTGTACCGACTTCCTCCAAATCCGAATTAACTAATTCCAATATTGCAATGAAGACGGGTTACTTAGTACGCTCATCGCAACCTGCCCCACCGACGATGCGAGGAACCCGATGACCGTCTCCGAAACCCGGCCCATGGTGAGCCTGCGCTCGGTCGACAAGCACTTCGGCGACCTGCACGTGCTGAAGGACATCGACCTGGACGTCGCCCCTCGCGAGGTCGTCGTGGTGGTCGGCCCCTCCGGCTCCGGCAAGTCGACGCTGTGCCGCTCGATCAACCGGCTCGAGACCATCGACGGCGGCGAGATCCGCGTCGATGGCGAGCTGCTCCCCGAGGAGGGCGCCGCGCTCGCCCGGCTGCGTGCCGAGGTCGGCATGGTGTTCCAGTCGTTCAACCTCTTCGCGCACCGCACCATCCTCGACAACGTGACGCTGGCGCCGCTCAAGGTGCGCGGCGTCCGCAAGGCCGAGGCCGAGAAGCAGGCGATGGAGCTGCTCGACCGGGTCGGCATCGCCGACAAGGCGCACAGCCACCCCGCCCAGCTCTCCGGCGGTCAGCAGCAGCGCGCCGCCATCGCGCGCGCCCTCGCCATGCAGCCGAAGGTGATGCTCTTCGACGAGCCCACCAGCGCGCTCGACCCCGAGATGGTCGGCGAGGTGCTCGACGTGATGACCTCCCTCGCCAAGGAGGGGATGACGATGATCGTCGTCACCCACGAGATGGGCTTCGCCCGCCGCGCCGCCGACCGCGTCGTCTTCATGGACCGCGGCCAGATCGTCGAGCAGGCGACCCCTGCCGAGTTCTTCGACTCGCCCCGCACCGAACGGGCGAAGTCGTTCCTGGCCTCCGTGCTGTCGCACTGACCGCACGGACGCCGCGCACCACCCGCTCCACATCCCCTACCCGTCCGACAGAAAGCGACTCATCCATGACCCGCTTCACCCTCCGCAGGAAGGCCACCGTCGCCGGTGTCCTGCTCGCGGCCACGACGCTGGCCATCACGGCCTGCTCGGGCAGCGCCGACCTGCCCGGCAGCGACCCCAGCGCCTCCAGCACCAAGGACGCCGTCTTCGCCGACGCGCCCGTGGCCGGCAAGGACCTCATCATCCCCGGCTCGACGATGGAGAAGATCAAGAAGCGCGGCAAGCTCATCGTCGCCGAGGCGCTCGACGCCCCGCTGCTCTCGCAGCAGGACCCGACGAACCCCGACCAGGTCACCGGCTTCGACGCCGACCTCGCGAAGCTGCTCGCGATCTACATCCTCGGCAAGCCCGAGGTCGAGATCGTCCCGCCGGCGTCCGAGACCCGTGAGGCGATGCTGCAGAACGGCACGGTCGACGTCGTCTTCAACACGTACACGATCACCGAGGAGCGGGCGACGCAGATCGACTTCGCCGGCCCGTACTTCGAGTCCGGCCTGTCGGTCGCGGTCAAGAGCGACAACAAGGACATCAAGAGCGAGAAGGACCTCGACGGCAAGACGGTCATCGTCGGCGCGAACACGCCGGCCGTGACCGAGGTGCCGAAGATCGCCCCGACCGCCAAGGTGACCGCGTTCGCCACCGACCCGGCCGCCGTGCAGGCGCTCATCCAGGGCCGCGGCGACGCCTACGTGCAGGACTACACGCTCCTCGCGAGCGACGCGGCCAGCGAGAAGCAGATCAAGGTCGTCGGCCAGCCCTTCACCAAGGAGCCGTACGGCATCGGCCTCCAGCACGGCGACTCGGACTTCAAGAAGTTCATCAACGAGTGGCTGACGAAGATCCAGGACGGCGGCCAGTGGGGCCAGGCGTGGAAGACCACGCTCGGCACCGTGACCGACTCGGACATCCCGACTCCGCCGGAGATCGGCTCCGTCCCCGGTTCCTGAACCAGACCGGCCGGGTGCGCGGGGGGGGGGGCCCCCCCCCCCCGCGCCCCCCGGCCCCCCCCCGCCACGTGCCCCCCCCCCC
>NZ_JBPGXM010000072.1:0-18914 GCF_056755495.1 Leifsonia sp. KNZ12-8B | reverse complement strand
GCCCCCACCACCTCCGCCACCGGACTGACCCCGCTGGTCGACTGCGTGCAGGACGCCCCGCTCGGCGACGTGGTGTCGCGCACCGTCGTGCTCGGCTACCGGTTCACCGCCTCCGCGCCGCTCACCCTGGCTGCGGGAACGGGTGCCAACGACATCTCGGCGGGCGCAGCCGACCGGGGGCAGCCGACCCGCTTCCTTCCCGGCGAGCACCACGGTGTGGCCTTGCTGTCGTTCGACGCGAAGGCGGAGCCGTCGCTGCAGTGGCTGCTGGGCGGCGCGGTCGCTGCGCTCGACGGCTCTGCGCCCGCCTGCACGGCCGCGACCAGCGTGACGGTCGGGCTGCCCGCCTCGGTCCAGGCCGGATCCGCGTTCACCGCGACCGCCGTGGTATCGCGCCTGCTGCTGGCCGCGCCGACCGGTGGCGCCGTGGAGTTCTCCGTCGACGGCGGCGACCCGGTCACGGCCGTCCTCGCCGGCGGCCTGGCGCGCGCCGACCTGACCGCGTCCCGCCCCGGACGGCACACCGTCACCGCCCGCTTCGTGCCCGAGGACGGGTCGGACCTCCTGCCGTCGACGGGCTCCGCCGTCGTCGACGCGTCCGTGCCGAGCGGCCCGCTGACCGTCGCGGTGAACAGCGTCGTCGCGGGCAGCGCCTCCGTGCTGGTCACGGTCTCCCGCAGCTCCGCCACGGGGGAGGCGTCGGTCGATGTGGCGACCGCGGACGGCACGGCGAAGGCCGGCGTCGACTACGCGGCCACGGCGACGAGGGTGACCCTGCGCGACGGCGTGCGCTCGGCCACGGTGCGGGTGCCGCTGCTGGCGCGGAAGGCCGGGACGCCGGCCGGGACGTTCTTCGTCCTCCTGCAGCGCGCCTCGGCCCCCGTCACCACGGCGTCCGCCACCGTGCTGCTGCCGTCGGTCGCGGCGGCACCGGCGCCCGCGGCGGTGAGCGGTGGAGGGGCGGCCGGCCCGAGCGCGTCGGCCGCGGTGTCCGAGCGGCCCGACGAGGGGCCGTCATCCGCGCTGCCCGTGGCAGATCCGACGGCCGTGGCCGAGGCGCCGGCGGGACAGGACCTGCTGCTCATGCTCGCGGCGGGCGTGCTCACGGGCGCAGGGGTGCTCGGCGTGGTGAGCGTCATCCGGGGTGTCGGGATGCGGGATGCGCGCGACTGACGGCCGCGCGCTCAGGCGCGCTTCGGCGTCTCCGTCTCGGTGTCTTCCAAGTCGTCGTCGGAGTCGTAGCCCTCGGGCTCGTAATCGGACCACGCGTCGTACTGATCGTCGTCGTGGTGAGAGTGTCCGGTCAACTCACGCTCGAGAGCGTCGTAGTTGACGTCCGGGCTGAAGGACTTCAACTGGCGAGCGATCTTGGTGTGCTTTGCCTTCTGACGGCCGCGCCCCATGCGTGACCCCCTTTTGGTCCCGCCCGGGCGCGAGGCTCCCGGGAATCGAACAGAAACAAGAAAACTAGCATCGAGTTTAGCATGCAGGCCCTCGTGGGCCTGGAGTCGGCGCACAGCGAGGAATGGTGGGATGAGCGCGTGACCGCGACCAGGATCGAGACCCAGGTGGTGATCATCGGCGCGGGCCAGGCGGGGCTCGCCGTCGCCTACTATCTGCGCCGGTTCGAACTCGTTCCCGGCGTCGATTTCATCGTCTACGATCGCGGTCCCTCCACCGGCGGTGCCTGGCAGCACCGGTGGGACGCGCTCAAGCTCGGCAGCGCCCACCACGTCAACGACCTGCCCGGGATGGCGGAGCTCGGGCTCAGCTTCGCGACGGCCGACCGCTCACTCCCCGCGCGGGACATCGTGGCCGGGTACTACCGGCGCTACGAGGAGCACTTCGGGCTGCAGGTGCACCGCCCGGTCAGCGTGGACAGCGTCTTCGACGAGGGCGCCGATCTGATCGTGCGGCACACGGAGGGCGAGACGGTCACGCGCGTCGTCGTGAACGCGACGGGCACCTGGGGTGCGCCGTTCGTGCCCTGGTACCCGGGGATGAACGAATTCCGCGGCAGGCATGTGCACACGTCGACCTACCGCTCGGCGGAGGACTTCGCCGGCCAGTCGGTGGTCGTGGTCGGCGGAGGGACGAGCGCGATCGGGTTCCTCCTGGAGCTGGAGGGAGTGGCGTCCTCGCTGACCTGGGCGACCCGGCGCCCGGTGGAGTTTCGCGACGAGTCGGAGCTCACCATCGAGGGAGGCGTCGCCGCCGTTGCCATGCAGGATGCCGCCGCGCGGGCCGGTCAGGCGCTGCCGAGCATCGTCAGCGGCACCGGCGTGCCGAGGACGCGACGCATCGCGGCCGGCATCGAGCGCGGCCTCCTGGTCGAGCGGCCGATGTTCACCCGGATCGAACCGGACGGCGTCGGCTGGCCGGACGGCTCCTTCACCCAGGCGGATGCCATCATCTGGGCGACGGGCTTCCGGCAGGAGCTGCGTCACCTCGCACCGCTCAAGCTGCGCGAGAAGGCGGGTGGACTCACCGTGGCGTCCGGGGCCTCCTGGCAGGACCCGCGCATATTCCTGGCCGGGTATGGCCCGCAGGCGAGCACGATCGGCGCGAACCGCGCCGGCCGAGTGATCGCGCGCCAGATCATGGCGCAGTTGTAGGGCGCCCCACGTCTCGCGGCGTCCCGCGCACCCGGACGCGCACGCGGACGCGGACGAGGCCGCGCCGTTCGGGTGAGCGGCGCGGCCTCTGCCATCGCAGGGGGCGACGGGTCCGGGAGGGTCGGGGTGCGATTACGGCACGTCGACCTCGCGCGGGCGGCCGGCGAAGCGCAGCCCGGAGATCCGCATGGCGCCGGCGGCCGGGTCGGGGCTGACGTCGAAGCGGTCGGCCGGGGCGTCCGCGCGGAGGCCCAGTCTCGCCGAGAGCACGGCGACTGCGGCCGCGGCCGACCAGGCCTGCGGGCGGCAGGCGGCGGGGTACGGGATGGGTGCGCGGGTGTCGGCAGCGCTGTCGCCCGAGTGGAGCTCCGGCATGCGGTACCCGAAGCCCTCCGCGGCGGCGAGGAGCCCGTCGGCGAGGGTCGCCGCCTGCTCGGTGTGGCCCTCGCGAGCGAGGCCCGCGATCGCGATCGCCGTGTCGTGGGCCCACACGCTGCCGCCGTGATAGCTGAGCGGCCAGTAGCCTCCTGCCGCGGTCGACATCGTGCGGAGGCCGTAGCCGGAGGCGAGCTCGGGCGATACCAGGCGGTCGGCGATCAGCGCGGACTGCTCGGCGGTCAGGATGCCGGTGCCGAGCAGGTGGCCGATGTTGCTGGTGACCGAGTCGACAGGGCGCTTGGCCGCGTCGAGCGCCACCGCGGGGTACCCGCCGGCCGGGTCGTCGATCCAGAACGCGTCGGCGAATCGCGCCTTGAGCGCCTCGGCCCACGCACGCCACTCCTCCGCGCCCGGACGGCCGAACGCCTCGAGCAGGGCGGCGCCGCCCATCGCGGCCTCGTATGCGTAGCCCTGCACCTCGCAGAGCGCGATGGGGCCCTCGGCCAGCGTGCCGTCGTTCCACTGGATCGAGTCGCCGGAGTCCTTCCAGCCCTGGTTCGCCAGCCCGTGGCCGGTGGTGTCGACGTACTCGAGGAAGCCGTCGCCGTCGCTGTCCCCGTAGTCGCGCATCCACGCGAGGGCCGCCTCCAGGTTGGGGAGCAGCGCCTCCACCTCGTCCGCAGGCATGCCCCAGCGCCACGCGTCGTGCAGCAGCATCGCCCACAGCGCGGTGGCGTCGACCGTGCCGTAGTACAGCGGGGGGAGCACGACGCCTTCTCCGGGGATCTCGAGCACCGACGGCCGCAGCTCGTGCATGATCTTGCCGGGCTGCTCGGCCGTCTCTGCGACCTCGGTCGTGCCCTGCAGGTGCGCGAGCACGCGGAGGGTGGAGGCGGCGAGCTCGGTCCCGAGCGGGAGCAGCATGCGCGCGGCCCACAGGGAGTCGCGGCCGAAGAGCGTGAAGAACCACGGCGCACCGGCGGCGAGGAAGACGTCGTCCGGGTGCTCGGCGGTCGACATCCGGAGCGCCTGCAGGTCGGTGACCGCCTGGTCGAGCCAGGCCGCGAGGCGCGAGTCGCCGGTGGCGGCGCGGAACTCCGCCCACTCGGCCGACGGGGCGGCACCCGCGACGACGGCGGTCGGGTCGTCCACCTCCAGCTGCCAGGTGACGACGGCCTCGGAGCCGCCGGCGACCTCGACCGGCCAGCGCAGGCGGGCGGAGCCGTCGACGGCCTCGACCTCTGCGCCCTCCGCGGTGAGCCGGGCGCTGACCCGACCGGAGGTGAAGGTGGCGCCTTCGTGCGCGGCGATGGTCTCGACCGGGTGCTCGGCGCCGGTGAGCCCGGCCTTGATCCGCTGCATGGCGGTGAAGTCGGCGGCGACCTCGACCTCGACGGTCGTGGTGATGGGCGTGCGGAGCGCGTTGCGCAGCACGATCGTCTCGCGAAGCACGCCGGCGCTCACCTCGCGCCTGCGGTCGACGCGAACCCGCGGGTCGGCGGTCTCGTCGTCGATGCCCCGCGCGAGGAGGGTGAAGACGGCCGTCGCTGCGTCGGGGGAGGCGGTCGCGATGTGCTCCAGCGCAGAGCCGTCGAGCGACAGGGCGATGCGGCCGAGGATGCGCAGATCCGAGTGGTAGAAGCCCTGGATGCCCGCGCCGTCCACAGAGCCGTCGGGTCGTGACCAGGCCTGGCTGGGCGCGGTCAGGACAACGACGCTGTCGTGCAGGAGCGGTTGGAGCGGCTGGGTCATCGTGGCGTCGGTACTTCCTGGTCGAATGCTGCGGAGGGGGAGGGAGAAGCGGGGGAGCCGGTGAGGAGTCGCGGCTCGAGCCGCGTCTCCTCCACTCCGGCGGGGGAATCGCGGAGGCGCCAGACGCCCGCGCCGGGGCGTTCGGTGACGATGTCGACGATGCGGGCATCCTGGTACACCAGCCCGGTGCCCTCTTCGAGGGCGTGGCCGCCCGGCAGCTCGCCCGCGGCCAGCGCGGCGAGGTGCGCCGGGCGACGCGCCGGATCGGCGTCCCAGTGCACGCCGAGCGAGCCGGGCACGAAGCCGAGTCCGTCGGCGACGGCGGAGACGTCGGGGCCGAAGGAGGACGTCGTCCCGCCCTCGTGCCAGCACAGCGCGCCCGCCGAGCCGCCGGCGAGCACGACCCCCGCCTGCCACGCCTCCCGCAGGATCGCGTCGAGCCCGTGGGCGCGCCAGACGGCGAGGAGGTTGACCAGGCTGCCGCCGCTGACCCAGACGACGTCCTGGGCGAGGAGGTGCGAGCGAAGATCGGGCACGTTGGGGTGCGGGAAGAAGCGGACGTGGCTCGCGTCGACCCCGGCGGCGCGCGCCGCCTCGAGCTCGGCGCCCTCGACGTGCCGCTGGTCGCCGCCCGCGGTGTTGATGTGCGCGACCCGCGGTCGCCGCCCCTCCACCCGGGCGAGCGCGATGGCGTGCTGGAGGAGCGGGCCGTAGACGGAGTCCGTCCAGGTGCCGCTGTCGAGCCCGCCGCAGGTGGCGAGGATGGTGGGTCGTTCGGCCGTCACTCCTTCACCGCTCCCTCGCTCGAGTTCATGATGCGGCGCTGGAAGACGAAGAAGAGCACGGCGACAGGGATGGTCATGATGGCCGCCGCCGCGAGCTTGAGCGGGTACTGGCTGCCCTGGCTGAGCTGGCCGCTGGCGAGACCGGCGACACCCTTGGTCAGCGTGGTGAGGGCCGGGTCCTGTGTGGAGACGATGAAGTGCGCGAGCTCGTTCCACGACCCCTGGAACGACAGGATGATGATCGTCACGAGCGCCGGACGCGCCATCGGCAGCACGATCGACCAGAACACCCGGAAGGTGCCTGCGCCGTCGATGCGGGCCTGCTCCTCGACGCTCGCCGGGATCGACTCGAAGAAGCCCTTCATGATGAAGACGCCGGCAGCATCGGTCAGCAGCGGCAGGATCATGCCCGTGTACGAGTCGTAGATGCCGAGCTGGTTGATCACGAGGAACTTCGGGATCAGCAGGACGACGGCCGGCACCGACATGACCGCGACGAGGGCGGCGAAGATGACGCTCCGCCCGCGGAACTGGAGCCGCGCGAGAGCGTAGCCCGCGAGCGAGTCGAAGAACACGCGCCCCAGGGTGACGAAGACCGTCACGATGACGGAGTTGCCGAACCACACCGGGAAGTCGGAGTTCAGGAAGAGGCGCGTGTACGCCGCGTTGGTGAACGTCTCGGGGATCAGCGAGATGGGGTTCGCGGTCGCGTCGGCATCCGTCTTGAACGACGTCGCGAGCTGGATCAGGAACGGCATGATGTAGATCACCGCGAGCACGACGAGGATCGCATACGTGATCGAGGTGGCCACGACGGTCCCGGTCGAGCGGCGGCGCGGGCCGGTCGCCCGGTACGGCGTGACCGGGGACGCCGTGGCGTCCGCGGGGATCGGCTGGGTCGCGGTGGTCATCGCCGGGCTCCCTTCGTGGGGACATCGTCATCGTCGGCGACGGCCGCCGGTACCGAGCCGCCGGCGTTCGCCGCGGCCGTGCTCGCCGAGATGGCCGGCTGGTAGAGCCGCATCCGGCGCTTGGACACCGTCCGCTCCGCGAGCACCCAGCGCTGGAACAGCGTGAAGAGCACGATGATGACGAAGAGGATGAAGGCGATCGCCGCGCCCTGGCCCCACTCCTGGTCGATGAACGACGTCTTGTAGGAGAGGTAGGCGGGGGTCAGCGTCGTCTTGCCGGGTGCCCCGCGGCTGCCCGTGTAGATCTGATCGAATACCTGCCAGCAGCCGATCAGGCCGAGCGTCAGGACGGTGAACAGGGTCGGGCGCAGCTGCGGGAGGGTGATCCGCCAGAACCGCTGCCAGCCGTTCGCGCCGTCCATCATCGCCGCCTCGGTGACGTCGCCGCCGAGGTTCTGCAGCGCGGCGATGAACAGGAGCATGAAGGTGCCGCTCGTGGTGAAGATCGCCATGATGATGTAGACCGACATCGCGACCGACGGACCGCCCAGCCAGTCCCACCAGGAGACGCCGAGGAGGTCGTTGCCCGTGAGCGCCTGCGGCCCCTGGCTCACACCGAACACGCCGAGGAGGTTGTGGATGATCCCGCGGGGATCGTTGAGCCAGTTCGGCCCGTGGATGCCCAGCCACGAGAGCGCCTTGTTGACCGCGCCCGAGGTGGAGAACAGGAAGAGGAAGAGGACGGTGATCGCGACGGAGCTGGTCACCGAAGGGAAGTAGAACGCGGTGCGGAAGAAGCCGCGCCCGCGGAGGACGGCCCGGTTGACCAGCACGGCGAGGAACAGGGACACCGCCGTCTGGATGGGCACCACGAGGATGACGTACCAGGCGTTGTTCTTGAGCGACATGCCGAAGTCCTGCTCGGCGAGCCCGCCTCCGGCGAGGAGCTGCCGGTAGTTGTCGAGCCCGACGAAGTTCACGTCGGAGGAGAAGGGGCTTCCGCGCCCTCCCCAGTCGGAGAAGCTGACCCAGAGCGCCATCAGCACGGGGATGACGAGGAAGACGCCGAGCAGCAGGATGA
This sequence comes from Leifsonia sp. KNZ12-8B, assembly GCF_056755495.1. NCBI lineage: Bacteria > Bacillati > Actinomycetota > Actinomycetes > Micrococcales > Microbacteriaceae > Leifsonia > Leifsonia sp. KNZ12-8B. Next base: position 11,392 of record NZ_JBPGXM010000072.1, on the reverse strand, counting down.
CCGGGGCGGTGAACAACCACCCCGAACCGGCCTCGCCGCGCCGGATTCCGGAACGGCGAGACCGACTCGTGGCGTGCGACATGATGCTGGACGTCCCTTACTTGACCAGGGCTTCGAGGTTCTTCTGCGTGGTCTCGAGGATCGACTTCGGGTCGCCGGTCGCCAGCGACTCCAGCTTGCTGTTGAAGTCGGTCACCACGTCGGCAGAGCCCTTGGCGGTCGGAACGCCCTTGGCGTAGTCGGCGGCGTCGAGGAACGGCACGAGCTCCGGGTTGGCCGACTTCCACTCGTCGGCGGCGGACTTGATCGACGGCATCGGTCCGAAGGCGTCGGAGAACGCCAGCTGGTCCTCCTTGCTGGTCAGCTTCTCGACCAGCTTGAGCGCGGCGGCCTGGTTGGGGCTGTCGGCGGCGATGCCCCAGCAGTTGGTGAACTGCAGGGTGCCCTGGCCGGCCGGGCCCTCGGGAAGCTCGACGACCTTGTACTTCACGTTGGGGAAGTCGGCCTTGAGGCCGCCGGTGATCCAGTTGCCCTCGATCGTCATCGCGGCCAGGCCCTTGCCGAACGCCTCGCCGCCCCAGCCGGCGCCGAGGTCCTTGGCGAATTTGAGCTCGCCGCCCTTGAGCATCTGCTGCACGTAGTCGAGCGCCTTGACGTTGGCCTCGCTGTCGGCGGTGGCCTCGGTGCTGTCGTCGTTCATGAGGTTGCCGCCGGCCTGCACCATGAAGGCGCCCACGCGGGCGTACTCGCCGGAGATGCCGAGACCGACCTGGCTGCCGGTGGTGAGCTTCTTGGCGACGGCCTCGAGGTCGTCCCAGGTCTTCGGGTAGTCGGCGTCGGTGAGGCCCGCCGCGCTCCACAGGTCGGTGTTGATGATGAGCTGGAGGGTCGAGAAGTCCTTCGGGGCGCAGTAGAACTGCCCGTCGTAGGTGAAGGACTTCACCAGGCTCGGGTAGAAGTCGTCTTTGTTCGCGAGCTGGTCGCCGTAGGCGAGCAGCGATCCGTTGGAGGCGTAACCGGCCAGCGCGTCGGTCGACAGGTAGAACACATCGGCGGGCTTCTTCGCCGCGAAGCCCTGCGAGAGCTGCTGGTTGAGGTCGGTGGCGGCCACGACGGTGGCCTTGGTGCCGGAGTCGCTCGACCAGTCGCCGACGGCCTTCTTGACCGCGGCGGTCTCGGCGTCGCCGGAGGACCCGATCATGACGGTGAGCGCCTTGTCGGACGACGTGAGCTTGCCAGAGTCGTCGCTGCCGCTGCCGCCGTTGAAGCCGGAGCCGCAAGCGGTGAGGGCGAGCGCCGCCGCGGCGGCGACGGCGACGCCCGCGAGCCGGCGGGTGATGTGACGTTGCATGGTGTTCCTTCTCCTTGGTGTGAGTGTGCCCGGCGCTACGACTGCGCGCGGGTCCGGGGGGCGAAGTGGTGGAGAACCGACCGGCGGGCGGCGGCTGTGGAGGCATGCGGGACGGGTACGGGGACGCCTCGCTTCGCTGCGCGCATCCGACCTCCTCTGGTCCTCGCTGAGCCTCCGGATCTGTCGTTTGATCGTTCAAATGTCGCGGTGCTAGCCTGCACTTTGAACGATCAAACGGGAGTGGTCACACCATAACCATCGTGTTCCGAAGGTGTCAACCCGACCGCTATGGTCTGAACAGACGAGAGGGGGAGGAGCCGCATGGGAGCGCAGCCGACGGTCAGCGACGTCGCCGGCATCGCCGGCGTCTCGCGGCAGACCGTGTCCAACGTCCTCAACGCGCCGGAGCTGGTCCGCCCCGCGACCCGCGAGCGCGTCGAGGACGCGATCCGCACCCTGGGCTACCGGCCCCACGCGTCGGCGCGGCGGCTGCGCACGCAGAAGAGCTCGACCATCGGCATCCGGCTCGACCCGACCACGCAGGACGGCATCTCGGGCAGCATCCTCGACCGCTTCCTCCACGCCCTCACCGAGCGCGCCGACCGGCAGGGGCTGCGCGTGCTCCTCTTCACCGCCGACGACCCCGACGACGAGATCGCCCAGTTCCGGCGGCTGTCCGACGCGGCCGACGTCGACGGCTTCGTCCTCACCTCCACCTTCGTGGGCGATCCGCGCACCCAGTGGCTCATCGACCACGGGCGCTCGTTCGTCACCTTCGGCCGCCCGTGGGGCATCGACGACATGACCGATCCGCAGCACCTCTGGGTGGATGTGGACGGTCGCTCCGGTCTCCGCGACGCGACCCGGCATGTGCTCGGGCTCGGCGCGCGCCGGGTCGGCTACCTCGGCTGGCCGGCGGGCTCCGGCACCGGCGACGACCGCCGGCTCGGCTGGATCGAGGCGATGCGGGAGGCCGGAGTGGTGCAGGAGGCCGAACTCGCGTCGCTGGAGGCTGCCTCGGAGGACATCGTGCCGTCCGGCGCCGAGGCGATGCGGCGGCTGCAGGAGTCGGCGGCACCGGGAGGCGGGGTGGATGCGGTGGTCTGCGCCTCCGACTCGCTCGCGCTCGGGGCGCTGACCGTGGTCGGCCGCAGCATCCCGATCGTCGGCTATGACAACACCCCGATCGCGTCGTCGCTGGGGTTCTCGAGCGTGGAGCAGCCGCTGGACGACGTCGCCGCCGGGGTGCTGGAGCTGCTGACCGGCGTGCACGGAGGCCGGGTCGACCCGGAGGCGCCCGTGGCCGATCCGCGCCACCGCCTGATCGCGCCGCGCCTGGTCGCACGCACCGGCGACGCCCTCGTCTCCCCGCGCTGAGCCGCGATCCGGCACAGATCTCGAGCCTGAAACACTCGCGAAACGCACGCCGCCGAGAATGGAGGCATGACTCCACAAGAGCCGCTCCAGGAGGCGCCACGAGCGCTCCGCGTCCCGATCACCGTCTCCATCACCCGCCGCGTCGACAGCACGCGCCTGCCCGAGGTCACGCACTGGGTGCAGGCGGGCGTCAACCTCGCGAACCGCTACGAGGGCTTCCTCGGCTCGGGCTGGGTGCGCGCCCACGCCGACTCCGACGAGTGGCACATGCTGTACCGCTTCGCCGATGCCGACGCCCTGGAGGCGTGGGAGGCCTCCGACGACCGGGCGGACTGGCTGTACGAGGGACGCGAGCTGGTCGAGGTGTCGCGGGTGGAGCGGCGGACCGGCATCGAGGGCTGGTTCGACCAGCCGCAGCCCGGCGCACCCGCCGCGCCGCCTCGCTGGAAACAGGCGGTGACGATCTGGCTCGGCTTCTTCCCGCTCTCGCTCCTCTTCACCTCCCTCACGGGCTGGCTCGTCCCGGGCTGGCACACGCTCTGGCCGCTCGCGACCGTGCTCATCACGACGCTGTGCCTCACGCCGACGATGACGTACCTCCTGCTCCCCTTCGTCACCCGGCTCCTGCAGCCCTGGCTGCGGCGCTGACGAGCCGCCGGTCGTCGCCGAGGCGCTCGGGGGGAACCCTGAGCGCACCCTGAGATCCGCCGCCGGCCCTTGCATCCGTCCGAGGACGCGATATATCGTGACTTTCGTCAACATCGCGATATATCGCGAGTCACCGTACAGCACCACCGATGCAAGGAGAGCAGCACATGGCACAGGAGAAGTGGCTGGTCCAGCCGGGCGAGAGCCGCACCATCGACGTGGAGGTCGTCCGCACCCTCAAGGTCGGCCTCCTCGGCGGCCAGATCGACATCATCGGGCACGACGAGCCTGGCGCGCGCGTCGAGGTCCACTCGGTCCAGGGCCGCGACCTCAAGGTCACCATCGACGGCGACCGCCTCGAGATCGACCACCCGCAGCTGCGCTGGGACAACTTCATCGAGGTGTTCTCCTCGATGCGCTCCAGCGCCAAGGCGGACATCAGCGTGCTGGTCCCGCGCGACGTGGCCCTGAAGTTCGGCGTCGTGTCGGCCTCCGCCCTCATCTCGGGGCTGGCGACCGACGCGCGGCTGAGCACGGTCTCCGGCGACGTCGTCGTGGACGGCCTCACCGGCGACATCGAGCTCAACTCGGTGAACGGCGAGCTCTCGGCGCGCGACCACACCGGCCGCATCGTCGCGCACACGGTCTCGGGCGACGTCACGGCGACCGGCGCGATCCGCCGGTTCTCGGTCGACGGCGTCTCCTCCGACGTGATGGTCGACATCTCCGGGACGCCCGACGAGATCCAGATCAACACGGTGTCGGGCGACTCGACCATCCGGCTTCCCGAGGCGCTGGGCGCCCGGTACCGCGTCAACACCGTCTCGGGCAAGGTGCAGCTCGACAACATCACCGTCGTCGGGCACGCAGGCAAGGGGTACACCGGCACGTCCGGCTCGCTCGACGGCTCGTGGGTGGAGATCAGCGTGAACTCCGTGTCGGGCGACGTGGCGGTGCTGCGCAGCGCCTCCACCGCACGCAGCGAGGGGGCGACGGCGTGACCCCCGTGTTCGCGCACGGCAGCCTCCGGCTCTACCTGCTGAGCCTGCTCGACGAGCGGCCGCGCCACGGCTACGAGCTCATCCAGGCGCTCGGCGACCGCTTCGGCGGCACCTACAGCCCGAGCGCCGGCACCATCTACCCCCGGCTGGCGAAGCTGGAGGAGGAGGGCCTGGTCACCAAGACGGCGGACGGCCGCAAGACGGTCTACGCCATCACGGAGGCGGGGAGGGCCGAGCTGGCCGCCCGGCGCCCGGAGCTCGACGCGATCGAGGACGAGCTGACCGACTCGGTCCGCCGGCTGGCCGACGAGGTGCGCTCCGGCGTCGACGGGGCCATGCGCGCCCTCCGCGCCGAGCTGGCCTCGGCCGCGCAGGAGGCGCGGCGCGGCGCCGACCGGGTCGACCCGCGGCAGGAGCGGAAGGACGCCTCGCGCGACGCGCGGTCGGCGGCCTCCGCCGCGGCGCGCGAGGCCGACGCGCTGCTCAACGACTTCCGGCAGCAGCTGCGGACCGAGTTCCGGCTGCAGGCGTCGCGCGGAACGCTGCCGGACGAGGTCGTGACCCTGCTCAAGGACGAGCTCTCGCGTGCGAAGCGAGCCGTCCTCCAGGCGCTCGGCCGGTCATGAATCCGCCGGTGGGAGGGGCTTTCCGCAAACACGCAGCAACTCTCGGCCCATGCTCATCCGGCTCCCAGTGAGGCCGCGCCTGCTCGCGCCGCCGCGGAATTCCGCGGCGGCCGGGGAGGCGGTCGCACCGCAGCCAGTTCTTGCAGATGTGCAGCCTCCCGCAGCGGCGCCGCGCCGACTTGACAGTGTTTTCGCGGCGAGTATGCTCGCACCTCGTGACAATCGAGGGGAAATCCCCCAAGCGCTGGCTGATCGGTGACCCGCTGCCGAGCGAGAAGCTCGAAGGACAGCTGCTCCCGAAGCACCTCGCCCTACCCATCTTCGCGTCGGACGCGCTCTCCTCCGTGGCCTATGCGCCGCAGGAGCTGCTGATGATCCTGCTGCTCGGCGGGCTCGCGTTCCTGAGCTTCGCGCCCTGGGTGGCGGCGGCCGTCGTCGTGCTCCTCATCACGGTCGTGCTGAGCTACCGGCAGCTGGTGAAGGCGTACCCCTCTGGAGGCGGCGACTACGAGGTCGCGCACAAGAACCTCGGCGAGAAGGCCGGGCTCGTCGTCGCGTCGGCGCTCCTCGTCGACTACGTGCTCACCGTGGCCGTGTCGGTCGCCTCCGGCGTCGACAACATCATCTCGGCGCTGCCGTTCCTCTCGCCCTGGCGGGTGGAGCTCGCCATCCTCTGCGTCGTCATCATCGCCGCCGTGAACCTGCGCGGCGTGCGCGAGTCGAGCAAGGCCTTCGCCGTTCCGACGTACATCTTCATCGGCAGCATCTTCGTGATGATCGTCACCGCCCTCGTGCGCACGGTCTTCGGGGACGCTCCGGTGGCCGAGTCGGCGGCGTTCCAGGTCCATGCGGACAGCCTCACGCAGGCGGCGATGGTCCTGCTGCTGCTGCGCGCCTTCTCGAGCGGCTGCTCCGCCCTGACCGGTGTGGAGGCCGTGGCCAACGGAGTGCCCGCGTTCCGCACGCCGAAGATCCGCAACGCCCGCGCGACGCTCGGCATGATGGGCGGCATCGCGATCGTGCTGTTCGCCGGGCTCACCGCGACCGCGCTGATCAGCGGTGTCCACTACGCCGAGAACCCGTGCGACCTGCAGGGCTGGGCGCAGTGCGCGACCGAGCCGCAGCGCAGCCTGATCGCGCAGATCGCGGCCGCGACCTTCGGCAACAACACCATCCTCTTCTTCCTGATCCAGGCCGCGACCGCCGTCGTGCTGCTGCTCGCGGCGAACACCGCGTTCAACGGCTTCCCGCTGCTGGGCTCCGTGCTCGCGCGCGACTCCTACGCTCCGAAGGCCCTCAACACCCGCGGCGACCGGCTCGTTTACTCCAACGGCATGATCCTGCTGGCGCTCGCCGCGATCGCGCTGCTGCTCGTGTACCAGGCGAACCTGACGCACCTCATCCAGCTCTACATCATCGGCGTCTTCGTCTCGTTCACCCTCGGCCAGTCCGGGATGGTGAAGCACTGGATCACGCTCCTGCGCTCCGGCGGCCAGACCGGTCGCGAGCGCACCAGCATCGTGCGCTCGCTCTGCATCAACGCGTTCGGCGCCTGCCTGACCGCGATCGTGCTCGTCGTCGTCACGATCACGAAGTTCACCCACGGCGCGTGGCTCGTCTTCCTCTTCATGCCGATCCTGTGGTTCCTGATGCTCGGCGTGAACCGGTACTACCGCGACGTCGAGAAGGAGGTGGAGGTCGACCCGACGACCACCTTCGGCAGCGTCGGCGACCACGCCGTGGTCCTCATCGGCAAGATGCAGAAGCCGGCCCTGAAGGCGCTCGACTACGCGATCGCCGCCCGGCACGACTCCATCGAGGCCGTCCACGTCTCCATCGACGAGGAGGCGACGCAGAAGCTGCAGCGCCAGTGGATCGAGCAGAACATCCACGTGCCGCTCACGATCATCGAGTCGCCCTACCGCGAGTTCGGCCTCCCGCTGGTCAAGTACATCAAGCACCGGCGCGAGGAGCACGGCTCCGAGGTCGTGACGGTCTATCTGCCGCAGTACATCGTCGGCCACTGGTGGGAGTCGCTGCTGCACAACCACCGCGCGCGCCGCATCAGCAAGCAGCTGATGCTGGTGCACGGCGTCACCGTCGCGCTGGTGCCCTGGCTGCTCGACTCGTCGTCGCTGATCTACGGTCGGCGCTCGCGCCCGCTGCCCGGCCAGGACCGCCGCGGGGAGCCGGTGCGCCCGGTCGCCCGGCGTCCGCTGGTGCCGGCGTCGAAGCCGCACGCGCGCATCCACATCCACCCGGTGCCGTTCGGGATCGGGCCGGAGGAGGGCGGCGGAGCCGTGGGGACGCCGGTCGCGCCTCCCGCCGGCGGTACGCCGGTCGAGTCTCCCGCCGAGCCTGCAGCGGCGACGGTCACACCCGCGTCGGGCAAGCAGCGCGTCAAGCGCTGAGCCGCGTGACGGTCGGGTCTCCACCGACCCGTCCGGCCTGTACGCGCTGGCGATCAGAGGCCGCGAACTGGGACACTGTGTCGAGGCGTGCCGTGCGCGCGACGCGTAGTGTCGTGCGGATACGCCTGCCCATCCGATGGAGAAGAGGAACGCTATGAGCTACGCCGTGACCAATCCCGCCACGGGCGAGACGGTCAAGACCTACGACACCATCAGCGACGCCGACCTCGACGCCGCCATCGCCGCCGCGGACGACGCCTTCCGCACCTGGTCGAAGGAGACCACGGTCGAGGAGCGCGCTGCCCTGGTGCGCCGTGTCGGCGAGCTGCACGTCGAGCGCCGCGAAGAGCTGGCCGACATCATCGTGCGCGAGATGGGGAAGACCCGCGAGCAGGCCCTCGGCGAGGCCGACTTCGCCGGCGCGATCTACGAGTACTACGCGGACAACGCGGCCGAGTTCCTGAAGGACGAGCCGATCACGCTGCTCGACGGCGAGGGCTCCGCGGTCATCCGCCGCTCCGCGCTCGGCGTGCTGCTCGGGATCATGCCCTGGAACTTCCCCTACTACCAGGTGGCGCGCTTCGCCGGGCCGAACCTGATCATCGGCAACACCATCCTCCTGAAGCACGCCGAGCAGTGCCCCGAGTCGGCCGCGGCGATCGAGCGCATCTTCCTCGACGCCGGCTTCCCGCGGGGCGCCTACGTCAACATCTACGCCGACCACGCGCAGATCGAGCGCGTCATCGCCGACCCGCGGGTGCAGGGCGTCTCGCTCACCGGCTCCGAGCGCGCCGGCGCGAAGGTCGCCGAGGTCGCCGGGCGCAACCTCAAGAAGGTCGTGCTCGAGCTGGGCGGCTCCGACCCGTTCGTGCTGCTCTCGACCGACGACCTCGACGCGACCGTGCAGGCCGCGGTGGACGCACGCCTCGACAACAACGGCCAGTCCTGCAACGCGGCGAAGCGCTTCGTCGTCGCGGACGAGCTGTACGACTCCTTCCTCGACAAGTTCACCGCCAAGCTCGCCGAGGTCGAGGCGACCGACCCGAACGCCGAGGATGCGACGCTCGGCCCGTTGTCGTCCCTCCGCGCCGCCGAGAACCTCGACGAGCAGGTCAAGCGCGCGGTCGAGAACGGCGCCAGGCTGGTGCGCGGTGGCGGCCGCAACGGCGCCTTCTTCGAGACCACGGTGCTCACCGACATCACCACCGACAACCCGGCGTCGAAGGAGGAGTTCTTCGGTCCGGTCGCGCAGGTGTACCGCGCGAAGGACGAGGCCGACGCGGTCCGCATCGCGAACGACACCCCGTTCGGCCTGGGCTCGTACGTCTACACCACCGACCAGGAGCAGGCGCTGCGCGTCGCCGACCAGATCGAGGCCGGGATGGTCTTCGTGAACGTCGTGCTCGCCGACGGCGCCGAGCTGCCGTTCGGCGGCATCAAGCGCTCCGGCTCCGGTCGCGAGCTCGGCCGGTTCGGCGCCGATGAGTTCGTCAACAAGAAGCTCATCCGCATCGGCTGAGCGCGCCTCCCTGCTGTCTCGAGCGGCCATCCTCCCGGTGTGGAGGGTGGCCGCTTGACCTTTACGCAGCGTCAACTTCTAACGTGGGGCTCACACCGCACGGAAGGAGGGGTCATGGACACGGCGACCGAGTGGAGTGTGCAGGAGATCGCCCGGCTCGCCGGGACGACCAGCCGCACGCTGCGCCACTACGACGACATCGGGCTGCTCACGCCCAGTCGCGTCGGCGGCAACGGCTACCGGTACTACGACCGCGACTGCCTCGTGCGACTGCAGCGCATCCTGCTGCTCCGCGACCTCGGGCTGGGCCTGCCGGCCATCGCCCGGGTGCTCGCCGACCGCCAGGATGCGGCGCCCGCCCTGCGCGACCACCTCGGGTGGCTGCGCAGCGAGCGGGAGCGGCTGGCGCGGCAGATCGCGTCGGTCGAGACGACCATTCAGGCGATCGAGACAGGAGGAGAGCTCATGGCCGAGCAGATGTTCGACGGGTTCGACCACACGCAGTACAAGGACGAGGTGGAGCAGCGCTGGGGGAAGGAGGCGTACGCCGCCTCCGACCGCTGGTGGCGCGGGATGACGCCCGAGGAGCGCCGCGACTGGCAGCGGCGGCAGCGACAGCTCGCCGCCGACTGGATGGACGCCGCCGCGCGCGGTGTCGACCCGCAGTCGGAGGAGGCGCAGGCGCTGGCGCGGCGGCACGCGGAGTGGCTGGGCTCCATCCCTGGCACGCCCGGTTCGGAGTCCGGCGTGCCGCCGCGCGCGTACGTCGAGGGCCTCGGCGACATGTACGTCGCCGACCCGCGGTTCGCTGCCAACTACGGCGGCGTGGAGGGCGCGACCTTCGTCCGCGACGCCCTGCGCGTCTACGCGGCCGCCCACCTGGCGTAGCCGCGCGGGCCTCGCCCGGTACCCGCCCCGGTTGGGCAGCCGCCGAGTACGCGCACTTTCCGCGTACTCGGCGGTTTTCGTTGTACTTCGTGTGTACTCGCCGGTTGGCCACCTCGCGAGTGCGCGAAAAGTGGGCGTACTCGGCGCGATTTGCGCGAAATCGTGCGTACTCGGCGGCCGGTGGCTGGCGGCCGGCGGCTGGCGGCCGGCGGCCGGCGGCTGGCTACGCGCGCGAGTGGTGGGGGTGTGCGGCGCGGGCGCGGCCGGTGAGGCGGTCGTCGAGCCAGTGGGCGGCGATCAGCCGGGAGGCGCGGGAGGGGCGCCGCGGCTCCGGCGCGGCCGGTGCGCGGTCGGGCTGGGCGCGGGCGACCAGCGGCGAGTCCGCGTGCCCCGCCATCCGCCCGCGGGCCGCCGCGTCGGATTCGAGCAGGATGCCGTCTCGCACGTCGAAACGGACGGCATCCCGCTCGTCCCGGAGGCCGGCCGACTGCTCGGCCGTCCCCTCCAGCTCGCCCTCCAGCGTCGCGGACGTTGCAGCGTCCCGCGGCAGCCGGATGGCGAAGAACGGAAGAGTGATGCTGCACAGCGGCCCGACCAGCAGCGCGAACGCCACCGTGCCGACGCCGACGTTGCCGCCGAGCAGCCACCCGATCACCAGCACGCTCACCTCGATGCCGGTGCGCACGGCCCAGATGGGCCAGCCGGTGCGGGCGTGGATGCCCGTCATCAGGCCGTCGCGCGGGCCCGGCCCGAGCTTCGGGCCGATGTAGAGGCCGGTCGCGACCGCGAGCAGCAGCAGGCCGGCGACGAACACGAGCACCTGCGCCCACAGCTCGGTGATCGGCGGGATGAGCCACAGCCCGAGCTGCGCACTCGGCCCGACCAGCAGCACGTTGAGCACCGTGCCGAGCCCCGGCCGCTGGCGGATCGGGATCCAGAACGCCAGCACCACGAGGCCGATCAGGTTGGTCACCAGCCCGAAGGCGAGGCCCGACTTGAGGGACACCCCCTGCGCCAGCACGTCCCACGGCGAGAGGCCGATGCCGGCCTGCACCATCAGCGCGATGGCGATCCCGTAGAGGAAGAGGCCGAGCAGCAGTTGCACGATGCGACGGGTGAGAAGGAGTCGGGCGTTCACGGTGACCATCCAATCCGATCGATTGGACTTCCATCAAGATGCCAATTCGCATAAGGTGGCCTTCATGTCGGATGCCCATCTCACCGCCCGCTCGCTCGAGGCCCTGCTCGGCCAGTGGCGCGGCCCCGGCTCGCAATACCTCCAGCTCGCGGACCGCATCCGCCTGCTCGTGCTCGACGGCCGCATCCCGATCGGCACCCGGCTGCCCGCCGAGCGCGACCTCGCGAGCCGGCTCGAGCTCAGCCGCACGACCGTGACGGCCGCCTACCGGCAGCTGCGCGAGGCGGGCTTCGCCGACAGCGTCCGCGGCTCCGGCAGCGTCGCGCGCCTGCCCGGCCCGGCGCTCGCCCTCGCCACGACCGGAGGGGAGGGGCTGCTCGACTTCACGAAGGCGTCGCTGCCCGCCGCCTCCAGCCTCCCCGCCGCCGAGGAG
>NZ_JBPGXM010000071.1:0-19085 GCF_056755495.1 Leifsonia sp. KNZ12-8B | reverse complement strand
GCCCGCGCCCGCCCGCGGAGTCGTGCGGCGTTGCGGCCTGCGGCGTCGAGTCGCGGCCTGTGGGCACGACTCGGCGCGGGCCCCCCCATCCGCGCCCCATTCGGCGGGGGGGGGCGCCGCCGCGGGCGGGGCCGCCGGAGCCGGCGGCCGGTCGTAGCCCTGGGGACGCTTCACCGGCTACCCGCGCACGCGACGGAGCGAGTCCAGGAGCTGGGGCACGATGCGGTAGACGTCGCCGCAGCCGAGGGTGATGACGAAGTCGCCCTCGCGGGCGATCTCGGCCGTGTGGTCGGCCGCCTGCTGCCAGTCGGCGATGAAGGCGACGTTCTCGGGGTGCTCGAAGCGCTCGGCGACGAGGGCGCCGGTGACGCCGGGCTCCGGGTCCTCGCGGGCGCCGTACACGTCGAGCACGACGGTCTCGTCGGCGTAGCGCTCGAGGGTCTCCGCGAACTCCTTGGCGAACAGGCGCGTGCGGCTGTACAGGTGCGGCTGGTGCACCGCGATGATGCGGCCCTCCCCCACGACCGTGCGGGCGGCGGAGAGGGCGGCGGCGACCTCGGTCGGGTGGTGCGCGTAGTCGTCGTAGACGCTCACGCCGCCGACGGTGCCGTGCAGCTCGAACCGGCGCTCGGTGCCGCCGAACTCCGTGATCGCGGCGAGCGACGCCGCCGGGTCGAAGCCGAGACCGGTCAGGACGGCGAACGCGCCGGCCGCGTTGATCGCGTTGTGCCGGCCGGGCACCCGCAGCCGGGCGGGGTAGTCCTGCCCGTCGAAGGTCAGGGTGAAGGCGACCGGGCCGTCCGTGACGACGGAGTGGACGCGCACGTCGGCGCTGTCGGCCTCGCCGAACGTCACGATGCGCTTGTCCGGCGCCTGCTCGCGGAGGCGGTTCGTCACGTGCACCGCGCCTGGGTCGTCGGAGGAGACGACCACGAGCTCGTTCGCCTCGCGGGCGAAGGTGACGAAGGCGTCCTCGAACGCCGCCAGCGACCCGTAGTGGTCGAGGTGGTCGGGGTCGACGTTGGTGATGAGGGCGACCGCGGTGTCGTACAGCAGGAACGAGCCGTCCGACTCGTCCGCCTCCACCACGAACAGCTCGCCGTCGCCCGCTTGTGAGCTCGTGCCGAGGGAGGCGATGACGCCGCCGTTGACGAAGCTCGGGTCCTCGCCGAGGCCCAGCAGGCCGGTGACGATCATGCCGGTGGAGGTCGTCTTGCCGTGCGCGCCGGCGACCGCGACGAGGCGCTTGCGGTTGATCAGCCAGGCGAGCGCCTGCGACCGGTGCAGCACCGGGAGGCCGTTCGCGAGGGCGAGCTGGTACTCGGGGTTGTCCTGCCACAGCGCACCGGTGACGACCAGCGTGTCGGCGTCGCCGACGTTGGCCGCGTCGTGGCCGATCGCGATGGTCGCGCCGAGGTCGCGCAGCGTGTCGATGTTGGCCGAGTGCCGGACGTCCGAGCCGGTGACGGTGTAGCCGGCCTGGAGGAACAGGCGTGCGATGCCGCTCATGCCCGAGCCGCCGATGCCGACGAAGTGCAGTCGGCCGAGCTCCTCGGGGAGCGGCATGGAGAGGTCGGGTTTGATCGTCACAGGTACTGCCTTCGGTCGGTGCGGTCGGGCTCCATCAGGGCTCAGTCCATTCTCACACGGCGTCAGGCGGAGCCCGCGGAGGAGGGGCCCGGCGCGGAGGAGCCCGGCACTGAGGAGCCCAGCGCGTCGTGGATCAGCGCCACCATCCGGTCGGAGCCGTCGCGCACGCCGGCGCTCGCGGCCCGCTCCCCCATCGCGGCGACGCGGGTGCGGTCGGCCAGCAGCGGCAGCAGCTCGCTGTCGACCCAGCCGGGCAGGAACGCGGCGTCGTCGACGAGGATGCCGCCTCCTGCCTCCACGACGCCCGCGGCGTTGAAGCGCTGCTCGCCGTTGCCGATCGGGAACGGGACGTAGACGGCGGGGATGCCGAGGGCCGCGAACTCCGAGACGGTCGCGGCGCCCGCCCGCGCGACGGCGACGTCGGTCAGGGCGAAGGCGAGGTCCATCCGGTCGCAGTAGTCGAGCAGACGGTAGTGCTCGATGCCGGGGTCGCTCAGCTCGCCGCGACCGCCCTGGATGTGCAGCACCTGCCAGCCGGCGGCGGTCAGCTCCCGCGCGCGTTCGGCGATGGTGCCGTTCAGCCGGCGGGCGCCCAGCGAGCCGCCGGTGACGAGGAGGGTCGGCCGGTCGTCCGCGAGACCGAACGCGGTCAGCGCCTCCGGCCGGGCGGCGACGCGGTCCAGCTGCTCGATCTCCACCCGCAGCGGCATGCCGACGAAGCGCGCGTGCCGCAACCGGGTGCCCTCGAAGGCGACTCCGACCCACGGCGTGTAGCGGGCGCCGAGGCGGTTCGCGAGTCCGGGACGCGCGTTCGCCTCGTGCAGCACCAGCGGGATCCTCTCGGCGCGTGCCGCGGAGTACGCGGGCGCCGAGGCGTAGCCGCCGAAGCCGACCACGACGTCGATGCCGCGCTCGCGGATGAGCGAGCGCACGGTACGGATCGACCGGCGGTACTCGCCGGGGAACCGCAGCGCAGCACCGTTGGGGCGGCGCGGGAACGGCAGCTTGGGGATGGTCGCGAGTTCGTAGCCGCGCGCGGGGACGAGCCGCGCCTCCAGCCCCTCCTTCGTGCCGAGGACGACGATCTCGGCGTCCGGCTCGTCGCGGCGGAGGCGGTCGGCCACGGCCAGCAGCGGGTTCACATGGCCGGCGGTGCCGCCGCCGGCCAGGAGGTAGCGGGTCACTGCACGGCCCCCTGGTCGAGCCCCTTGGCACGACGGGCGTCCTTGGAGGACTGGCGGGCGAAGGACAGCACGATACCGATGGCGACCATGGAGAAGATGATGGCAGTCCCTCCCCTGGAGATCAGTGGGAGCGGGACGCCGAGCACCGGGATGACGCCCAGCACCACGGCGATGTTGACGAATGCCTGACCGATGATCCAGACCATGACGGCCGCGGTCGTCACCCGTGGGAACAGGTCCGTGGAGGCGTGGATGATGCGCAGGAACATGACCGCGAGCAGCACGAACAGCAGCAGCACGACGACGGCGCCGATCAGCCCCAGCTCCTCCCCGATGATCGCGAAGATGAAGTCGGTGTCGGCGGCAGGGAGCCAGGACCACTTCGAGTGCGAGTTGCCGAGGCCGACGCCGAACACACCGCCGGACGCGAGGGCGTAGAAGCCGTTGTCGATCTGCCAGTTGACGTCCGGGTTGGCCGCGCTCGTGCCGCCGAACATGGCGGCGATGCGCCCCAGCCGGCTCGCGCTCGAGATGGCGACGAAGAACGCGAGCACCGCGACCGCCGCGATGCCGGTGAGGAGGTAGCGGAGGCGCACGCCGGCGAAGTACAGCCCGCCGAGCACGATGCCGGCCATGATCATCGTCGTCCCGAGGTCGCCGCCGAGCAGGACCAGGCCGATGGCGCCTCCCGCGACCGGGAGGACCGGGACGACGACGTGCCGCCAGTCGTCGAGCATGTCCTTCTTGCGCGAGAGCACGACGCCGAGCCAGACCACGAGCGCGAGCTTGATCGCCTCGGACGGCTGGACGGAGAACCCGCCGATCCGCAACCAGTTGCGGTTGCCGCCGATCTCGACGCCGAGCGGCGTCAGCAGCACGAGCACCTGCAGGAAGCAGGCCCCGGCGAGCAGGAACCAGATCGTCCGCCGCCAGAACATCAGCGGCAGGCGCGACACCAGGAACATCAGCGGCAGACCGACGAGCGCATAGGCGCCCTGCGACCAGAAGGCCGCGAAGAAGTTGTTGCTGTCGTTGTGCGACTCCACCGCCGAGCTCGACAGCACCATGACCAGTCCGAAGACGACCATGAACAGCGTCGTGCCGGCCAGCAGGAAGTAGTTCGCCGACTCGGAGGAGACGGACCGGCCTAGGGAGATCCGGGCGGTCAGCCCGGCGAGACGCGAGCGGTCGGCCGCGGGATCCTGCGGCGCCCGGTCAGTCCGCGTCGGGACGCGAGGCGGGCTCGTCGTCATCCGCCTCACCTCCCAAGAACTCGTTGACGGCCGCCTGGAAGAGGCGCCCTCGCTCCGCGTAATCGGCGAACTGGTCCATCGACGCCGCCGCGGGCGCCAGCAGGACCGTGTCGCCCTCGCGGGCGAGTCCGCCGGCCAGACGCACCGCCGTCGGCATGACCCTCTCAGTCTCGTCGGCCTCCACCTCGAGCACCGGCAGCCCGGGCGCGTGTCGCCGGAATGCCGCGAGCACGGCCTCCCGGTCCGTCCCGATCAGCACGGCACCGCGCAGCCGCTCGACGTGCGCGGCCACCAGGGCGTCGATGTCGACGCCCTTGAGCAGTCCGCCCAGCACCCACACCACCGAGGGGTAGGCGCGCAGGGAGGCGTCGGCCGCGTGCGGGTTGGTCGCCTTGGAGTCGTCGACCCAGCTCACCCCGCCCTCGACCCGGACGACCTCGATGCGGTGCGCGTCGAGCCGGAACGCGGTCAGCACGTCGCGGACGGTCTGCGGCTCGACGCCGTACGAGCGGGCGAGAGCACTGGCGGCGAGGATGTTCGCGACCACGTGCGGCGCGGCGAGGCCCGCCTCGCGCAGCTCGTCGAGGGTCGTCAACTCCAGGGCGCTGGTGAAGCGGTCGTCGAGGAAGGCGCGGTCGCACAGGATGCCGTCGACGATCCCGAAGTCGCTCGGGCCGGGGACGTCGAGGCCGAAGCCGATGGCGCGCGCGCCATCGACGACCTCCGCCTCCTCGACCATCCGGAGCGTCGCCTTGTCGGCGCGGTTGTACACGCAGGCGACCCGGGTGTTGTCGTAGACCTTGGCCTTCGCCGCGGTGTACGCCTCCAGCGAGCCGTGCCAGTCGAGGTGGTCGTCGGCGATGTTGAGGCACGCGGCGGAGAACGGCGAGAGCGCGCCCTCCTGGTTCCGGTTCACCCAGTGCAGCTGGTAGCTGGAGAGCTCAACCACGAGCACGTCGAACCCCTCGGGGTCGCGGATCGCGTCGAGGACGGGGACCCCGATGTTGCCGCACGGCGCCACCCGGCGGCCGTCCGCGAGCAGCATCGTCGCGGTGAGCTGCACGGTCGTGGTCTTGCCGTTGGTGCCGGTGACGCAGATCCAGTCAGCAGGGCCCTCGGCGCCGTCCGGCCGGGCGACCTTGTCGCGCAGCCGCCAGGCCAGTTCGATGTCGCCCCAGACCGCGGTGCCGCGCTCCTGCGCCCAGAGCAGCAGCGGGTGGTCCCAGTGGAAGCCGGGAGACACGATCACGAGCTCGGGGTCGAAGGCGGTCAGCCGCTCCGGCGGGGTGGAGAGGTCCGGCTGCTCCACGAGCTCGGCGCCGATGACCTCCAGCAGCATCGCCCGCTCGCTGTCGGCCTTCGCGGCGACGACGAGCACCTCCGCGCCCAGCTCGGCCAGGGTGTCGGCGACCGAGAACCCGGTCACGCCCAGGCCGTAGACGGCGACCCGCAGGCCCCGCCAGTCGGCGTGCCAGCTGGTCAGGCCGGCGAGACGCCCGGCCACGTCGGATGCGGAGCTCATGTTGCCAGCCATTCGAGGTAGAAGGAGCCGACGCCGGCCGCGACGAGCAGGCCGCCGATGATCCAGAAGCGCACGACGACCGTGACCTCGGCCCATCCCTTCAACTCGAAGTGATGATGGATGGGACTCATCAGGAAGATGCGTTTGCCGTGCGTGAGCTTGAAGTACGCCCGCTGCACGATCACCGACCCGGCCTCGATGACGAACAGGCCGCCGATGAGCACGAGCAGCAGCTCGGTGTGGCTGAGGATCGCCAGCGCGGCGACCGCGCCGCCGAGGGCCAGCGAACCGGTGTCGCCCAGGAAGATCTGCGCGGGCGAGGTGTTCCACCACAGGAAGCCGACCACGGCGCCCACGATCGCCGTCGCGACGATCGCGAGGTCGAACGGATCGCGCACCTCGTAGCACTTGGGCACGTTGGCCGGGTTGAGATTGATGCTCGCGCACGACTGGATCGACTGCCAGAAGCCGATGATGATGTACGCCCCGATGGCGAGGATGGAGGCGCCGGAGGCGAGCCCGTCGAGGCCGTCGGTCACGTTGACGCCGTTGGAGGCGGCGGCGACGATGAAGTTGATCCAGATCAGGTACAGGCCGTACCCGACGATGACTCCTATCGCGCCGAACTTCGTGATCGACATGAAGTCGATCGGCAGGTCGCGGATGAACGACACGCTCATGGTCGCCGGCGTGTACCCGTTGCCGTTCGGCCACATGATCGCCAGCAGCGCCCAGACGGTCGCCACGATCACCTGCCCGGCGACCTTCGCCCAGCCGGTGAGGCCGAGGCTGCGCTCGCGCCTGGTCTTGAGGAAGTCGTCGACGAACCCGACGACGCCGAGGCCCACCATGAGCAGGAGCACGAGCAGGGCGGAGACGCTGGTCTGGTCGCCGGTCAGCAGCAGCGCGACGAAGTAGCCGAACAGCGTGCCGAGGATGACGACGATGCCGCCCATGGTCGCGGTTCCGCGCTTGGCGTGGTGGCTCTGCGGGCCGTCGTCGCGGATGAACTGGCCCCACTGCAACCGGTGGAACAGCTTGATGAACAGGGGCGTCAGGAACAGTGTGAACGCCATCGCGAGCGCACCGGAGGTCAGCAGGGCTCTCACGAGAACAATTCTCCCAGTCGGTCGCCGAGGAAGCGCAGCCCCGCCGAGTTGGACGACTTCACCAGCACGGTGTCGCCGGTGCGCAGCGCGCCGGCGAGATACTCGTACGCCTCGTCCTGGGTGTCGAAGTAGAGGGACTCGCCATTCCACGAGCCCTCGTTGATGGCGGAGATGTGCATCCGGCGCGCGGCGGGGCCGACGATCACGAGCTGGTCGATGCCGAGCCGGACGGCGAGCAGGCCGATCCGGTCGTGCTCCTCGCCGGAGAACTCCCCCAGCTCGCTCATCTCGCCGAGGACGGCGACCGTGCGCGTCCCGGGCTCGGCGATCTGCGCGAGGGTCTTGATGGCGGCGGCCATGGAGTCGGGGCTCGCGTTGTAGGCGTCGTTGATGACGGTCACGCCGTCGCCGCCCATGACCTCCATCCGCCAGCGCTCCGCGCGCTGCACGGTCTGGAGCGCGGAGACGATGAGGTCGCCGTCGACGTCGAGCGTGAAGGCGGCCGCGGCGGCGGCCAGGGCGTTCCAGACGTGGTGCTCGCCGAGTACGCGGAACTGCACGGCGCGGGCGGAGCCGTCCGGCAGGTGCAGCGTGAACGACGTGCCGCGCGCGGTCGACGTGATGTCGGTGGCGCGCACCTCGGCGCGCTCGTCGGTGCCGAACCACAGCACGCGGGCGACGGTCTTGTCGGCCATCGTGGCCACGCGCGGGTCGTCGAGGTTGAGCACGGCCACGTCGGTGTCGAGCAGGTCGGTGACCATCTCGGTCTTGGCCGCGAGGGTCTTCTCGATCCCGCCGAACTCGCCGGCGTGGGCGAGGCCGACCTTCAGCACGATCCCGATGTCGGGCCGGGCCATGCGCACGAGGCGCGCGATCTCGCCGATGCCGCTGGCGCCCATCTCGGCGACGAGGAACTGCGTCTCCTCCGTCACCTGCAACATGGTCACGGGAGCCCCGACCTCGTTGTTGAAGGAGGCGCGCGGCGCGATCGTCGGGCCGACCTGCTCCAGGATCTCGCGCAGCAGGTTCTTGGTCGTCGTCTTGCCGTTGGAGCCGGTGACGCCGACAATCTTGAGCCGGCCCAGGGCCCGCACGCGGGCGATCACCTCGGTGGCGAGGTCGCCGAGCGCGACGACCGTGTCGTCGACCAGCAGCTGCGGCACCGGGAGGTCGAGCTCGTGGTCGACGACGACGAGCGCGGCCCCGGCCTCCGCCGCCTGCGGTGCGAAGAGGTGGCCGTCGGTGAACTCGCCCGGCTTGGCGAAGAAGATCGTGCCGGGCACGACCTCCCGCGAGTCGGTGGTGGACAGCCCGTCGACGACGGTCTCGGGCGTGGCGCCGGTGCCGTCGAGCAGCAGCCGGCCGCGGGTCGCGGCGGCGACCTCGGCGAGGGTCATCGCGATCATCTACAGCCACCCGGCCTCTCGCAGCGCCAGCCGCACGTCCTCGCGGGCGGAGTACGGGAGGCGCTGGCCCGCCACCTCCTGATAGTCCTCGTGCCCGGGGCCGGCGTACAGGACGACGTCGCCCTCGCCCGCCAGCGACAGCGCCGTGCGGAACGCGGCGCGCGGGTCCGGCACCTCGTACAGCTCCAGCTCGGGGACGGCCGAGCGCGCGCCCTCGAGGAGCGCGGCGCGGATCGCGGCCGGGTCCTCCCAGCGCGGGTGGAAGTCGGTGATGACCACGGCGTCCGAGCCGCGCGCGGCGATCGCGCCCATGTCGGTGCGCTTGGTGGTGTCGCGGTCGCCGTCGGCGCCGAACACCATGACGATCCGGCCATCGGTCACCTTGCGCAGCGCGCTGAGGGTGGAGAGGAAGGCGTCGGGGCTGTGGCCGTAGTCGATGAAGACGGTCGGTCCGCGGTCGCCCGAGAGGCGCTCGGCACGGCCGGGGATGTACGCGTCGATCCCGCCGTCGCGCTCCAGCGCGGCGCCGATGGCGTCGAGGTCGTAGCCCGACTCCACCAGCATCACGATCGCCAGTGCGGCGTTGCCCGCGTTGTACGCGCCGAGCAGCGGCACGCGCGTCTGGATGCGGCGGCCCTCCGGGCCCTCCAGGGCGAACGCGGTGTGGTCGATGGTCTCCTCGAGCACGGTCAGCGTCCACTCCGCGTCAGAGCCGGGCGAGCTGGAGAGGGTGGTCACAGGGATGCGCGACTGCTCCACGAGCGCACGACCCCAGTCGGAGTCCACTGTGACGACGCCGCGACGGGCGCGGTCCGGCTGGAACAGCTCGAGCTTGGCCTCGAAGTAGTCGTCCATCGCGGCGTAGTCGTCGAGGTGGTCGTGGCTGAGGTTCGTGAACCCGGCGACGTCGAACACGATCCCGTCGACGCGGTGGCGGCTGAGCGCCTGCGCGGACACCTCGACGGCGACGGCGCGGACGCGCTCCTCGCGCATGCGGGCGAGGAGCGCGTGCAGCTCGGTCGCCTCCGGCGTCGTCAGCTTGCTGGTGATCGCCGTGTCGCCGATCCGGCGCTCTGCCGTGGAGCTGAGGCCGGAGACGACGCCCAGCTGGCCGAGGATCGCGGTCAGCAGGTAGACGACGCTGGTCTTGCCGTTGGTGCCGGTGACGCCGAACAGCGTC
This sequence comes from Leifsonia sp. KNZ12-8B, assembly GCF_056755495.1. Taxonomy (NCBI): domain Bacteria; kingdom Bacillati; phylum Actinomycetota; class Actinomycetes; order Micrococcales; family Microbacteriaceae; genus Leifsonia; species Leifsonia sp. KNZ12-8B. The sequence continues at coordinate 9,841 of NZ_JBPGXM010000071.1, read as the reverse complement.
GCCTCGTTCTCGTCGGTGCGGTAGATCCACGCGGCGACGGCGCCGAGGGCGGCGCGCGGGTCGGGCGTGACGATGATCGGGAGGCCCGCGTCGGCGGCGAGCTCCGCCCCCTCCTCGTCGGTCAGGACCGCGACGGCCCCGGCCTCCGTGGCGGAGACCGCGTAGCTCGCGCCGTGCGCGTTGCGGCCGGGCACGCCGACGTAGAGGTCGCCCGGCTCGACCGCCGAGCTGGAGAGCGCTGCGCCGGTCACCTCGACGGCGTCGAGGTCACCGCGCACGTCGAGCCCGAACTCCGCGACCAGCTGGGCGAGCGGACGGGCGACGGGATGCTCGGGGCGCAAAGAGGAGGGCGCCGGTCCTGTCACGGGGCTCACTTTCCTAGGGGTGGTTCTCAGTAGTAGGGCGGATAGTCGGCCGGACTGGAGGTCGACGGCTTCACCCGGTAGGTCTTCAGCACCTGGCTCATGATCGTGTGGAACAGCGGAGCGGCGGCTGCCGACGAAGTAATGGTAGTCGGGTATCCGAGGTTGACCGAAACGACGTACTGCGGATCGTCGACCGGCGCGACGCCCATCACCGACACGTAGTACGACGGCAGGTAGCCGCCCTTGCCATCCGGCTGCTGGGCCGTTCCGGTCTTCGCGGCGATGCGGTAGCCGGGGATCTGGAGCTGCTTGGCGAGGTCGCCGTCGGTGACGACGGACTCCATCATCCCGAGTGTCGTGGCGGCCGCCTGCGGGCTCACGACGGGCGTCGCCGTGGTGGACGGCACATCGGTCACGGTGCCGTCCGGGTGGGTGCACCCCTCGACCATGCTGAGCGGGATGCGCACGCCGCCGTTGGCCAGCGCCTGGTACGCGCCGACCATCTGCACCTGGGTCGTCGAGACGCCCTGGCCGAACATGGTCGCGTACTTCGTCTGGTCGTCCCACTCGGAGACGGGATGCAGGAGGCCGGACGACTGGCCGGGGTACGGCAGGCCGGTGTCCTCCCCGATCCCGAACTTCTTCAGGTAGTCGTAGCGGGTCTGGTCGCTGAGGGCCTTGCCGAGCTGCGACATGCCGGTGTTCGAGGAGCGCATGAGCACGCCGGTCAGGGTCAGCTGCTCGGGGTCGTGGTAGGCGGAGTCGTGCAGGTCGGCGCCGTTGCCCGACTTCCACTCGTACGGGGCGAGGACCGGGGAGGTCGGGCTCGCCTTGCCCTGGTCGATCAGCATCGCCGCGGTCAGCGCCTTGAACGTCGAGCCGGGCTCGCGCGGGTCGGTGAGCGACTGCAGGCGCCAGTACGACGGATCGGTCGAGTCGATGTCGTTCGGATCGAGGGCCGGCCACTGGGCGATCGCCTTGATCTTGCCGGTCTTGGCCTCGGCCACCGTCACGAAGCCGAACTTCGAGCCCGTGCCCGCCACCTGCTGGGCCAGCGTCTGCTCGGCGAACCACTGGAGGTCGCTGTCGATGGTGAGCTTGAGCGTGCCGCCGTCCTTCGCCTGCTTGGTGACGACCGTGCTGCCCGGGATGGCGACGTCGTCCGCGCCGCGCTGGTACGTCTCGACGCCGTTCTCACCGGCCAGGCAGCCGTTCTCGCTCTGCTCGAGGCCGCCGTTGCCCGCCTCGGACACGTAGCCGAGCAGGTTGCCCGCGACCGCGCCGTTCGGATAGCTGCGGGCCTGCGTCTTGGTGAACGTGAGCCACGGGTAGGGAAGGGCGTTCAGCTTGTCGAACGTGCCGACGTCCATCCCCGACTTGACGAGCACGTACTTCGACTTCGGGTCGTCCTTGAGCGCGGCGTCGAAGAGCGCGACCACCGCGTCGCCGCCCTGGCCGGTGATCGCGCCGATCTTCGCAGCGGCCTCGACCATCTTGTCCCGGCCGCCGGCGATCGCGTCGGAGGGCGACGCCTGCGCGGTGTACTTGTACACGGTCGTCGCGAGCACCGTGCCGTTGGCGTCGACGATGTTCCCCCGGTCGCCGTAGAGCGTCGTCGACTGCTCCTTCGCGTTCACCGACTGCTTCTGCAGCTCGTCGGCGCGCACGACCTGGATGTCGACCAGCTTGGCCCCGAGGATGCCGACCGTCGCCGCCACCGCCAGGACGGTGAGCGCCGTGCGCCGCCGCAGCATCTTCCGGTTCGCCATTACCCGTCCCGTCGTCGCTCGCCTGATGTCCGTGCCGTGTCGCTCAGTGCGTCACCGGGGTGGGCAACGCTCCCTCCAACGGTACGGTCGGAGCGGCCGGAGTCCCGGTCGCCGCACCCGTGGGTGTGGAATTCTCGCCCTGGCCGGTCGTCTGTGCAGGGTTCTGCGCCTGCTGGCCCGCGAGCGGCACCCCGCTCAGCAGCGAGTTGGGCACGAGGTTGCCCTGGCCGCCGGTGACCGTGCCTGCCGCGCCGCTCGCGGCGATCGGCGCGCCGAGCACGGCGCCGTCCGAGAGCCGCAGGTAGGCGGGGTTGCTGTTGCTGACCATGCCGAGCGCGTTCGCGTTGGCCGCGAGGTTCTGCGGGGAGGAGATGCGGCTGAGGTCCTCCGACGCCGCCTGCAGCGACCGCTGCAGGGTGGTCTGCTTCTGCTGCAGCGTGTCGAGCTGATAGGCGCCCTGCGAGATCCCGATGCTCAGCAGCAGCTGGGCCACCACGATCGTCAGCAGCGACGCGACGGCGACCACCGCGTACATGGCGCGGGGTCGAGCCCGGCGCTGCGCCCGCGTCGGGACCACCTCGAGGTGGCTGCGGCGCTCCTCTGCGGGCCGGGGCACGGGGTGCGACCCCAGCCAGGAGGGGCGACGTGCGATCGTTGCGGCCGTGCTGGTGCTCACGAGGCCCTCCTCACTCGTTCCGCCGCGCGCAGGCGCACCGGCGTGGCCCGCGGGTTGCGGGCCTTCTCGTCGTCGTCCGCCAGCTCGGCGCCGCGGATCAGCAGCTTCAGCTCTGGACGGTGCTCCGGCAGCTCCACCGGCAGTCCGGCCGGGGCGCTGGAGCTGGAGCGCGTCTGCAGCTCGCGCTTGACGATGCGGTCCTCGAGCGACTGGTACGCCTCCACCACGATGCGACCGCCGACGCGCAGGGCGTCGACGGCGGCCGGGATGGCGCGCTCCAGGACCGCCAGCTCCTGGTTGACCTCGATCCGCAGCGCTTGGAACACCCGCTTGGCCGGATGCCCTTGCCGCTGCTGGGCGGCCGGGGTCGCCTTCGTGATCAGGTCGACGAGCTGGCCGGAGCGCGTGAGCGGCCGGGCCTCCCTGGCCTCCACGATCCGCCGTGCGTAGCGTGCGGCGAGCTTCTCCTCGCCGTAGTCGCGGAAGATGCGGCGGAGGTCGGCCTCGCTGTACTCGGCCAGCACGACCTCGGCGGTCAGGTCGCTCGTGCCGTCCATCCGCATGTCGAGCGGGGCGTCCTTCGAGTACGAGAAGCCGCGCTCCACGCGGTCGAGCTGCAGGGACGAGACGCCGAGGTCGAACAGCACGCCGTCGGCCTCGTCGATGCCGAGTCCGTCGAGCGCCTCGCGGATGCCGTCGTAGACCGTGTGCACGAGGTGCACGCGGTCGCCGAACCGGGCGAGCCGCTCCCCCGCGATCGCGAGCGCCTCCTGATCGCGGTCGAGCCCGACGAGCGTGACGTCGGGGAAGCGCTCCAGGATGCCGGCGGAGTGGCCGCCCATGCCGAGGGTCGCGTCGACGAAGACGGCGCCTGGCCGCTGCAGGGCGGGTCCGAGCAGCTCGATGCACCGCTCGAGGAGGACCGGGGTGTGGATGTCGTCGTGCTCAGCCATGACAGATGGGGACGGGCTCCTGGTTCCGGATCCCCATCCATTCCGACCTGACACCGGGGAAGTGCGTCAGGGCGAATGGCTGGGAGTCCGGCGCCAGGCGCTAGAACAGTCCCGGGATCACCTCCTCCTCCGTGCTCGCGAACGCCGCCTCCTGCTCCGCCAGGTAGGTCTCCCAGGCCTGGGAGTCCCAGATCTCGGCACGGCTGCCCGCGCCGATCACGACCAGATCGCGATCCAGTCCCGCGTACGAGCGCAGCGCCGGGGGGACGGTCACCCGGTTCTGCTTGTCCGGGACCTCTGCGCTCGCCCCCGAGAGGAACACGCGCAGGTAGTCGCGGGCCTGCTTGCTCGTCACCGGCGCCTGGCGGATCTTCTCGTGCAGCGATTCGAACTCGCGCTGACTGAAGACGTAGACGCAGTGCTCCTGGCCGCGGGTGAGGACGAGACCGGACGCGAGCTCATCCCGGAATTTGGCCGGCAGGATGACGCGCCCCTTCTCGTCGAGCTTGGGGGCATAGGTACCGAGGAACATCGGATCCTCCCCCACTCTCCCGGCCCAGGTTGCGGTGTGCCTCCACTTTACTCCACTTTCGACCACGATCTCGAGACATCGGGCCCGATTGCCCCGAAATGGGGACGAACAACCGCGGAAAGACGCGGAAGTACGAGGTGGAGGAAAATGGAGGGCCGGGCGCGTCCCAGGGAGGAACGCGGGCATGAAAAAAGGGCCGATCGATTCGATCGGCCCTGCGTGGGGAGGAAGGTGGAGGGACTAGTGCTCGCCGTCCTGGCGCTTGTCCCAGCGGTCGTTCATGCGGTCCATGAAGCCGGACTGACCGCCGCGGCCCGCCTTGGCGGGACGGGAGGAGGGCGTCGCGTCGTCGAGCGAGACGCGTTTGCCCGGGGCGATCGCCACCAGCACGCCCGCGAACATCACGACGAAGCCGAGGATGCCGACGATGGGCTGCTGCACGAAGACGCCGGTCACCAGGACGCCGACGCCGATGACGGCGATCAGCACACCGAGGACGATCGAACGGTATGCGGGCCGTGCCCGCTTGCCCCCGACCTTGGCGACGAAGTCGGCGTCGTTCTGATAGAGGCTGCGCTCCATCTCTTCGAGGAGGCGCTGCTCATGTTCCGAAAGCGGCATCCGTTTCCCCCTCTTTCTTGGCGGGTCCGGGGCGGTGTGTGGCTGATTCTAGTCTGGCCGGTCTGGCTAGGCTAGGCGTGTGTCAGAAAGCATCCGATTCGTCGACCTCATCCAGTCCAGAATCGATGGGTTCCTCGATGCGCGCGCCTCCATTCTCGTCTCCATCGCCGACGAGCTCTCGCCGATCGCGGCGTTCTCAAGGGATTTTCTCAGCGGCGGCAAGCGGTTCAGGGCCCTGTTCTGCTTCTGGGGCTGGCAGGCGGTGCGCACAGCGGGCGATGACGCCGACGACGCGCCGGTGCTCGCCGGCGGTCCCCTGGACGCTGTGGTCTCGGTCGCGGCGGCGCTGGAGCTGTTCCACGCGGCGGCGCTCGTCCACGACGACCTGATCGACAACTCCGACACGCGCCGCGGCAGGCCATCGGCGCACCGCCGGTTCCAGACGCTCCACGACCAGGAGGGCTGGCAGGGGTCCGGCGAGGCGTTCGGGCTCGGCGCCGCCACCCTGCTGGGCGACCTGCTGCTCATCCTCAGCGACGAGCTCTTCGACGAGGGCCTGCAGCAGCTCGTCAGCCCGGCGGCCCGTCGCGCGGCCCGCGCCGAGTTCAACCGGATGCGGATCGACGTGACCGCCGGCCAGTACCTCGACATCTTCGAGGAGATCGGCTGGGCCGGCCGCCCGGACGCCGACCAGCTGGCCCGCGCCGAGCGCGTCATCGTCTACAAGTCGGCCAAGTACAGCATCGAGTCGCCGCTGCTGATCGGCGCGAGCATGGCAGGGGCAACGATCGGCCAGCTGGAGGCGCTGCGCGCGTTCGGCCTGCCGCTCGGCATCGCGTACCAGCTGCGCGACGACCTGCTCGGCGTGTTCGGCGACGCCGAGGTCACCGGCAAGCCGAGCGGCGACGACCTCCGCGAGGGCAAGCGGACCGTGCTGATCGCGCTCACCCGCGAGGCGATCCCCGCCGGCGCGCGGGCGGCCCTGGACGAGCTGCTCGGCGACCCCGACCTCACGCCGCAGCAGATCCAGACCCTCCAGATGACCATCCGGGAGTCCGGAGCCGTCGACACGGTCGAGCGCATGATCGCGCAGAACGTCGAGCGCGCGATCGCGGCGCTCGACGCCGCGCCGATCGGCGAGGCGGCGAAGGCGCACCTCCGCGACCTCGCGGTCACGGTCACACGGCGCAGCGCCTAGGCGAGCGCCTGCGCCACACGCCGCACCTCGGCCTTGCGGCCGGCGCGCAGCGCGTCGATGGGAGGGGCGCCGAGGCTCTCCTCCTCCTCGAGCAGCCAGTCGACGGCCTCGCCGTCGCTGAAGCCGGCATCGCCCAGCACGATGAGCGTGCCGTGCAGCTCGCTCAGCGGCTGGCCGTCCTTCAGGAAGACGGCGGGCACCTTGAGCACGCCGTCGATGCGCTTCGCCGCCAGGTGGCGGTCTTCGATGAGTCGGCGGACGCGGCTGACGCCGAGTCCGAGCTGGTCGACGAGATCCGGGATGGTGAGCCATTCGGTGGTGGCCTGGACGCGGTCGTTCACGCTTCAAGCGTGCCACGTTCCGGGGCGGGGGCAACCACCGGTCGATTGTTACGATCATGTTAACCCGTGTCACACGCGTCACGTTGGTTGACTCTGACCGCAGCCTGTGTCACGGTGGAGGCTCGCTGAGCAACACGAGGTGGGGGTCCCATGTCACTGGCCGACACCGCCGCAGCGGCGGACGACGAGCGAGGGAGGCGGCGCACGCGCGGCCGCCTCGGTACCGTTCCCATCGCGCTCGTGAGCTCGATCGCGGTGACGGTCGGCGTGCTCGCGCCCGCGACGCAGGCCCAGGCGCACGGCGCCGACCCGGCCGGGGAGAAGGGGCCGGAGACCGGGCCGCGGGCCGGGCAGCAGCCCGGCACCCCGCGCAGCACGATCCGCAGCGCCATTCCGGCCTCCGCTGCAACCACCTCCAGCGCCGCGACCTCCACCGCCGCCGCCCCGGCGACCTACCGCGTGCAGACCGGCGACACCGTCTCCGGCATCGCCGCCCGGTTCGGGATGTCGACGGCGAGCGTGCTCGCGCTCAACGGCCTCAGCTGGAAGAGCTTGATCTTCCCCGGGCAGGTGCTCGCCCTGTCCGGCGGCCAGGCACCCGCCGCGCCGCGACCCGCACCGGCCCCTGCCGCGCCCGCCACGACCAAGTACACCGTCGCGAAGGGCGACACCATCAGCGGGATCGCCGCGCGCTTCGGCGTGCCGACGAAGGCGGTGCTGAGCGTCAACGGGCTCGGCCCCTCCAGCCTGATCTTCCCCGGCCAGCAGGTGACCATCCCCGGCATGACGCAGGCCGCCGTGAACACCCCCGCTCCCGTCGCGCCCGCTCCGGTGGCCTCTGCGCCCGTGTCGGCGCCGGCCCCCGCGCCGACGCCCTCCATCGCTCCCGGCCAGGTGATCGCGCTCACCGACGAGATGCGGGCGAACGCCGCGCTCATCGTGCGCATCGGCCGCGAGTCCGGCGTGCCAGACCAGGGCATCGTCATCGCCCTCGCTGCGGCTGCGCAGGAGTCCGGGCTGCGGAACGTCCGCTACGGCGACCGCGACTCGCTCGGACTGTTCCAGCAGCGGCCGAGCACCGGCTGGGGCACCCCGGAGCAGGTGCTCGACGCCACCCGCGCGACCAGGGCCTTCTACGGCGGCGCCGGCAACCCCAACCCGGGGCGCACGCGCGGTCTCCTCGACATCCCGGGGTGGCAGGCCATGTCGGTCACCCAGGCCGCGCAGGCGGTGCAGCTCTCGGCCTTCCCCGACGCGTACGCGAAGTGGGAGCCCTCGGCGCGCGCGTGGCTCGCGCAGCTGGGCTGAGCGGAATGTCACAGCCCGGTCACAGCCGCGCAGCACACCGGTGTTTTGCAGGGATCGCGCGGGCCGCGTTCCCTAGACTCGACTCGTGACCACCAGCCAGACCGACCCGATGATCGGCCGTCTCATCGACGGCCGGTATCAGGTGCGCTCGCGCATCGCCCGGGGCGGCATGGCGACGGTCTACCTCGCCACCGATCTCCGCCTCGAACGACGCGTGGCGATCAAGATCATGCACGGGCACCTGGCCGACGACAGCACCTTCAAGAGCCGGTTCGTGCAGGAGGCGCGCTCGGCTGCGCGCCTGGCCCACCCCAACGTGGTGAACGTGTTCGACCAGGGCCAGGACTCCGACATGGCGTACCTCGTGATGGAGTACCTGCCGGGGATCACGCTGCGCGACCTGCTCAAGGACTACGGCCGGCTGACGCCCGAGCAGACCATCGACATCATGGAGGCCGTGCTGAGCGGCCTGGCCGCCGCGCACAAGGCGGGCATCGTCCACCGCGACCTCAAGCCCGAGAACGTCCTGCTCGCCGACGACGGCCGGATCAAGATCGGCGACTTCGGCCTGGCGCGCGCCGCCTCCGCGAACACCGCGACCGGGCAGGCGCTGCTCGGCACGATCGCGTACCTCTCCCCCGAGCTCGTCACCCGCGGCGTCGCCGACGCCCGCAGCGACATCTACGCGCTCGGCATCATGATGTACGAGATGCTCACCGGCCAGCAGCCGTTCCAGGGCGAGCAGCCGATGCAGATCGCCTACCAGCACGCCAACGACGCGGTGCCGGTCCCGAGCAGCAAGAACCCCGCCGTGCCCGCCGAACTCGACGAGCTCGTGCTCTGGGCGACCGAGAAGGACCCGGACCGCCGGCCCAAGGACGCGCGCGAGATGCTGGACCGGCTGATCGAGGCCGAGAAGTCCATCCGCGGCGAGGCCGCCCTCCAGCCCACGATGGTGCTCCCTCCCGCGTTCGACGTGGTCGACGGCGACACCCAGATCATCAACCCGGCGATCCGGCAGCAGGTCGCCGCGAACACGCCGTCGGCGGCCGACACCCTGACCGCGGCCGCCAAGCGCCGCCGGGGCAAGGGCTGGTGGCTGTTCGCGCTGATCATCCTGCTGGCCGGGGTGGCCGGAGGCACGGGCTGGTACTTCGGCGCCGGCCCCGGCTCGCTCGTCGACGTGCCCAACGTCGTGAACACGACGCCAGAGAAGGCGACGGCGACCCTCACCGATCTCGGCTTCACCGTCAAGAAGGCCGAGGAGTACAGCGTCACGGTCGCCGCCGGCATGGTGTCGAGCACCGACCCCGGCGCCGGCACGCCCGTCAACCGCGGCGGCCAGGTGACGCTGCGCGTCTCCCAGGGGCCGAAGCCGATCGAGCTGCCCGCCCTCGCCGGTCAGACGCTCGATGCGGCGACGGCCGCGATCACCGGCCACGGCGCCAAGGTGGGCGAGACCGCCGAGCAGTTCGACGGCAAGGTGCCCGCGGGCACGGTGCTCGCGGCGACCCGGGCGACCGACGGCAGCGACATCTCCGGCGGCGGCGGGTACTCCGAGGCCGCCACGGTCAACCTCGTGGTCTCGCTCGGCGCCATCCCCGACGTCTCCGGCAAGTCGGTCGAGGACGCGACCGCGACCCTCCGCGACGTGGGCCTGCTGGCGCAGTCCGGACCGGAGAGCTACAGCGACAGCATCGACAAGGGCGACGTCATCTCTGCCCAGCCGCAGACCGACCCGGTGCACAAGGGCGACACCCTCGTCCTCGAGATCTCGAAGGGGCCGGAGCCGGTCCCGGTGCCGGACGTGGTCGGCAAGACGTGGGACGTCGCCAAGAAGGCCCTGACCGACGCCGGCTTCACACTGAAGTACAGCGCGATCGCCGACGTGGCCCCTCCCGCCTTCGTCGTCGCCAAGGTGTCCCCGGGCGTGGGCGAGCAGGTCGCCAAGGGCTCCGAGATCACCGTCAACTTCGCCGGCTTCTGAGCCCGCTCGCTCCCCCACCCGTCCGCGTCCGCGCACACGCCACGAACCGCGAGGGGCGTCGTCCTGTCGCTACTGTCTCTTATACACATCT
>NZ_JBPGXM010000070.1:0-19397 GCF_056755495.1 Leifsonia sp. KNZ12-8B | reverse complement strand
GTCACGACACGCCGCCCGGACGGGGATGGAGGCGGCGTGTCGTGACAAGCGGTTCAGGAGGCTGGGGACAACGTCCCGGCCGTGAGGTGGGCCGTGCGCGTAATCAGGTCGCGCGGCACCTCCGTGTGCGAGATGAGCAGCACCGTGCGCCCGTCCTCGGCGGCCGTGCGGAGGATGTCGCGCACAACCAGTTCGGCCGCGCCCGGGTCGACATTGGCCGTCGGCTCGTCCACCACCAGCACCGGGAAGCCGGCCAGCAGCGCCCGCGCGAGCGCGATCCGCTGCGCCTGCCCGCCCGAGACCAGGGCGCCGCGCTCCCCCAGCGGCGTCCCGAGACCGCCGCGCGAGCGGGCCCAGTCCCCGAGCCCGACCCGGTCCACCACGGCCAGCAGCTCGTCGTCGGTGGCGGTGTCGCGGGCGAAGAGGAGGTTCTGCCGCAGGTCGGCGTCGAACAGGAACGGCTGCTGCTCGCACAGCCCGACGATCCGCCGCACGTCGTCCTGGTGGATGTCGCGCGCCTCCACCCCGTCGATGGAGTACCGGCCGTCGTAGTCGAGGAATCGGACCAGGACGTGCGCGAGCGCGGTCTTCCCCGCTCCCGTCGGCCCGGTGAGCAGCACACGCTCGCCGGGTCGCAGCACGAGGTCGACGTCGTGCAGCACGGGGGCGCCGTCCGAACCCGGCCAGTGGGCGCTCACGCCGTCGAGCCGCAGCTCGGGGACGCCCGCGGCCGTGAGCGACCCCGCGTCCGGGCGGTCGACCGGGACACCGGCCGGAGGCTCGGCCGGCGCCGTCGCGGCGATCCGCTCGGCGCTCGTGCGCACCTGCCGCCAGGCGCCCAGCGCCACCGGCACCATCCCGAACACCTCGAACACCGCGAGCGGCAGAAGCGCGACGACCGCGAGCTGCGGGCCGTCGATGCGGCCGTCGTCGAGCGCGGGGATGCCCGCCACGAGACCGAGCGCCGTGGCGGCGCCCGCGAGCACCGACACCGCACCCGCGGTGAGGCCGAGACCGGCGGCGCGGCGACGGACGGCACGGGTCAGCCGGTCGCTCGCGTCGGTCACCGCACGCTGCGCCGAACCGAGCGCGCCGTACGCGGTGAGCACGTCGAGCGAGCGCACGAGGTCGAGGATGCGCGCGGTGAGCGCGGCCCGCAGCGGTGCGATCGCCCGCTCCGCGCTGCCCGCCGCCCAGCGGTTGATGAGTGTGCCGGCGACCGCCGCTCCGGCGAGCGTCAACAGCAGCACCGCTCCGGCCTCCGGCAGCACGACGAACGCCGCGACGACGCTCGCCAGCACCACCACGGCCGAGGTGGCGAGCGGCTGGACGACGCGCAGGGCGTGGTTCTGCAGATCGTCGACGTCGTTCGCGAGACGTGAGAGGAGGTCGCCGTCACGGACCGGGGTGTCAGCGGCGCCGCCACGCCCCACCAATCCGTCCGGCGCGAGCGGCACCAGCCGGGCGTACAGCGAGGTGCGGATGCCCGGCAGCTGCCGGAACGCCGCGTCGTGCCCGGCGAGCCGCTCCAGGTAGCGGAAGAACGCCCGGCCCAGCGCGAAGGCCCGCACCCCGACGACCGCCGCGGAGAGGTACATGATCGGCGGCTGCTCGGCCGCGCGCGTGATGAGCCATGCCGAGACGCCGAGGAGCGCGACCGCGCTCCCGGCGCTCAGCGCACCGAGGGCGATGGCGGCCCAGAGCCGGCGCGCCGGCGGGAGGGCCTGGCGCAGGATGCGGCGGGCGTCGGGCGTGAGCCGCTCAGACATGCGCGACCTCCTCCCGGTCGGCGGCGGCGGCCGCGTCACTCGCCGCCGCGACCCGCAGCACCCGGTCCGCCCCGGCCGCCACCGCCTCCCGGTGGCTGACCACCAGCACCGCCGCGCCCTCGTCGGCGACCCTGCGCAGCGCGGCGAGCAGGCCCGCCTCCGCCTCGGCGTCCAGCGCGGAGGTCGGCTCGTCCAGCAGCAGCACGGAGCACCGCGCCTCGTGCAGCCGGTAGAGCGCCCGCGCGACCGCGACGCGCTGCGCCTGGCCGCCCGAGAGCCCGGCGCCGCCCTGCCCCAGCACGAGCGTGTGGTCGAGCTCGGCCGCGGCGGCGGCGCACAGCGATCGCCGCACGAGGGCGATGTCCGGCTCCGCCGCGCCGAGCGCGACGTTGTCCGCGATGGTGCCGGCGATGAGGCCGGGGCGCTGGCCGGCCCACGCGATCGCGCCGAGCCGTCCCGCGGCGTCCTCGCGGCCACCGGCACCGATGCGGCCGGTGTGGGCGACGAAGCCGAGGGCCGCGGCCAGGAGGCTGGACTTGCCGGCCCCGCTCGGCCCGGTCAGCGCGACCAGCTCGCCGGGGCGCACCTCCGCCGTGAACGGCCCGGCCGCGACGCGATCGCCGTACGACACGGACACCTCGTCGAACACGAGCCCGGTGGACACGAGCCCGGTGGACGGGAGGGACGCCGCCGGAACGCGATCGGCACCCGCCGCCGCGTCCGCCTCCTCCAGCACCGCGAAGGCGCGGTCGGCGGCCTCGACGCCCTCGGCGGCGGCGTGATAGCTCGCCCCCACGTTGCGCAAGGGCAGGAACGCCTCCGGCGCGAGCAGCAGCGCGAACAGGCCGACCGAGAGGTCGAGCGATCCGCCGACCAGCCGCAGCCCGATCGTCACCGCGACGAGGGCGACCGACAGGCTGGCGGCCAGCTCCAGCACGAAGCCCGAGAGGAACGACAGACGAAGCACGCTCATCGTCCGCACCCGGTAGTCGTCGCTGACCGCGCGGATCCGCGCCTCCTGCCGGTGCTGCCTGCCGTACAGCTTCAGGGTGGAGAGCCCGCCGACCACGTCGAGGAACCCGCGCGAGAGCGCCGAGAGGGCCTCCCACTGCTTCTGCTGCGCGGCCCGCGTCGCCCAGCCGACGAGCACCATGAAGACGGGGATGAGCGGCAGCGTCACGATCACGATGATTCCGCTGGTGAGGTCCTGCCAGGCGATCACGAGCACCAGGATCGGCATCGCCACCGCCGTCGCGACGAGGTGGGGCAGGTACTTCGCGAAGTAGCCGTCGAGCGCGTCGAGCCCGCGTCCGGCGACCAGCGCGACCTCGGTGCTCGAACGCTGCCGCAGCCATGCCGGCCCGAGGGTCGCCACCGCCGCCATCAGCCGCTCCCGCAGCTGTCCGACCACCGTCGCCCCGCCGCGCGCCGCGACCGCGTCCACCGCCCACACGACCACGCCGCGCGCCGCGACGACGAGCACGAGCGCGGCGACCAGCGGAGTCAGCCCCGCCAGGGGCGCGCCCGCGATCGCCCGCACGACCAGCTGCGTCACCAGCCACGAGAAGGCGACCACCAGCGCGGTCTGCGCGAGGGTCAGCGCTCCCCCGGCGGCCAGCGTGCCGCGGGTGGCCGCCGCGTAGCGCAGCAGGCGGGGGTCGAGCGGACGCACGTCAGGCCTCCACGGGTTCCGCGGTCCCGCTGCCGGTCGCGCCAGGGCCCGCCGCGTCCTGCGGGATGTGCGCCCGGGTGACGCGCTTGCGGAAGATCCAGTACGTCCAGCCCTGGTACAGCAGGATGAGCGGCAGGAAGATCACCGCGACCCACGTCATCACCGTGAGGGTCATGTCGGTGCTCGACGCGTTCGCGATGGTGAGGCTGTTCTCCGGGTTCGGGCTCGACGGCATCACGTTCGGGAACAGCGCCGCGAACAGCGACGTGACGGCCAGCGCGATCGTCGCCGCCATGAGCCCGAACGACCAGCCCTCGAGACCGCGCAGGTTGGCGATCCACGAGCCGACGAGCGTCAGGGCGGCGAGCCCCGCGAGGAGCAGGAAGAGCGGCGAGAAGTGGGCGATGCCCGTCCAGAGCAGGAACGCGGCGGCCACGACGATCGCGACCGCGCCCGAGCGCGTCGCCAGCCGGCGCGCCCGCTCGCGGATCGCACCGTCCGTCTTCAGCGAGACGAACACGACGCCGTGGGTGAAGAACAGCAGGAGCGTCGTCAGCCCGCCGAGCAGCGCGTACCCGTTCAGGAGGTCGAACAGCGTCCCCGTGTAGTCGTGGTTCGCATCCAGTGCCACGCCCTGCACGATGTTCGCGAACGCGGCGCCCCAGAGGAAGGCGGGCACGGCGGAGCCGACGACGATCATGGTGTCGAACCGCCGCTTCCACGCCGCCTCCGGCCGCTGGTGCCGGTACTCGAACGACACCCCGCGCAGGATGAGCGCGATCAGGATGAGCAGCAGCGCCAGGTAGAAGCCACTGAACAGCGTCGCGTACCACTCGGGGAACGCGGCGAAGAGCGCGGCGCCGGCGACGATCACCCAGGTCTCGTTGAGATCCCAGACCGGGCCGATGGTGTTGATCAGGACGCGGCGGTCGGTGTCGTCGCGGCCGAGGAACGGCAGCGACATCCCGACGCCGAAGTCGAAGCCGTCGAGCACGAAGTAGCCCACGAAGAAGAAGGCGACGATGCCGAACCAGAGAACTGCGAGATCCATGTCGATGCTCCTCCTGCCTCAGTAGACCGTCGCGACGGGGACGGGCTTGCCCGCGTCGTCCAGGTGCTCGTCGATCGGGGCGGGGCCCTTCTGGGCGGCGCGCTTGATGAGGCGGAACTCCACCACCGCCAGGGCGCCGTACACCGCGGTGAAGGCGATCAGGGAGAGGAGGACCTCGAGGCCGGTGATGCCGGGCGAGACGCCGTCGGCGGTCTTCATCAGGCTGAACACGATCCACGGCTGGCGGCCCATCTCGGTGAAGATCCAGCCGACGATCATGGCGGCCAGCGACAGCGGCATGGCCCAGATCGCGATCCGCCACATCCAGCGGTACGCCGGGGTGCGGCCCTTGCGCGTCAGCCAGAGGCCGACGACGGCGACGAGGATGTGCAGCATCCCGAGCCCGATCATCCAGCGGAACGACCAGTACGTCACCCAGATGATCGGCGTGTAGTCGCCCGGCCCGTAGAGCTGCACGTACTGCGCCTGGAGGTCGTTGATCCCCTCCACGGTGCCGTTCAGGGTGTGCGTCGACAGGAACGACAGCAGGTACGGGACGCGGATCGAGAACAGCTCGTGCACGCCGTCGGGGGTGCCCAGCGTGAAGAGCGAGAACGACGCGTCCGCGCCGGTCGAGGTCTTGTACAGCGCCTCGGCGGCCGCCATCTTCATCGGCTGCGTCTCGACCATCGCGAGACCGAGCTGGTCGCCGCTCAGCACCGTGCCGAGGCCGGCGGCGACCATGAGCCAGCAGCCGAACTTCAGCGCGGGGCGCATCGAGTCGAGGTGCTGGTTGCGCGAGAGATGCCAGGCCGCGACCGAGATGATGAGGCCGGCCGACACCATGAAGCAGGCGAAGATCGTGTGCGGGAAGGCCGCCAGCGCCACCTTGTTCGTCAGCACGGCCCAGATGTCGCTCAGCTCGGCCCGCCCGCGCTGCTCGTTGAGCGTGTAGCCGACCGGGTTCTGCATGAAGGCGTTCGCCGCGATGATGAAGTACGCCGAGAGCACGCTGCCCACGGCGGTCACCCAGATGGTCGCGAGGTGCAGGCCCTTCGGCAGCTTGTCCCAGCCGAAGATCCACAGCCCGATGAAGGTCGCCTCCAGGAAGAAGGCGAGCAGACCCTCGAGGGCCAGCGGTGCGCCGAACACGTCGCCGACGAACCGCGAGTAGTCCGACCAGTTCATGCCGAACTGGAACTCCTGCACGATGCCGGTGACGACGCCCATCGCGAAGTTGATGAGGAAGATCTTGCCGAAGAAGTGGGTCAGCTGCAGGTAGTGCGGCTTGCCCGTGCGGTACCAGGCCGTCTGGAAGATCGCGACGCAGGTCACGACGCCGATCGTCAGCGGGACGAACAAGAAGTGGTAGATCGTCGTCAGTCCGAACTGCCAGCGCGCCAGCAGCAGCGGATCCAGGAGCTCGTTCACACGGCACACCCTTCGCGGATCGAACTTCTACACGTCGTAGAAGCTCTACTTCTACAGAGTGTAGAACATTTTCAGCCCGGCCGGGTTATCCTTGATCCGTGGCGAATCTCGGAGAACTGGAGCGGGCTGTCATGGACGCCCTCTGGGCGGTGGAGACCCCGCTCAGCGCTGGCGAACTGCGCGACAGACTGGCAGGAGCGCGAGACGGCGGCAAGACCCCGGCGCTCACCACCGTGCTCACCGTCCTCTCGCGCCTCGAGCAGAAGGGCTTCGTCTCGCGCGACCGCGACGCGCGCCCGCACCTGTACTCCGCCGCGCTCACCCGCGCCGGCCACGTCGCCGAGCTGATGCACGAGGTGCTGGAGTCCTCCTCCGACCGCACGGAGGCGCTCGCGTACTTCGTCGGGTCGGTGGACGAGTCGGAGGCGCAGATGTTGCGCCGCCTCCTCGACGCCCGGTCCTCGTAGCACCGGTGACCGCCGTCGACGGCACCGCGGTGGTGCTGGGACTGCTGGCCGTCGCTCTGGCCTGGCCGGTCCCGCTCCTGCTCGCCCGGGCCAAATGGCCGGCCGCCGCGCCCGTGCTCGCCGTGGCGCTCTGGCAGTCGATCGCGCTCGCCGGAGGCATCTCGATGATCGGCTCGCTGCTCCTGGCCGGGCTCGAACCGTTCGGCGACGACCTGTGGAGCCGGATCGCCGGAGCGGCCGGGTCGGTCTTCCAGGGTCCGCTGCCCGCCGACGCGACCCTCCTCAACGCGTTCCTCCTCAGCGCCGCGGTGCTGCTGACCGCGCACCTGCTGCTGAACCTGGCCCTCACCTCCGCCCGCAGCCGCCGGCAGCGGCACCGGCACCTGGAGCTGCTGACCCTGCTCAGCTCCCCCCTGCCCGACGCGCCGGCGACCCGCGTCATCGACCATCCGGCACCGGCCGCCTACTGCCTGCCGGGCGCCCGCAGCGTCACCGTGCTCTCCGAGGGCATGATCGCGCTGCTCAGCCCGGAGCAGTTGGAGGCCGTGGTCGCCCACGAGCGCGCGCATCTGCGGCAGAAGCACCACCTGCTGCTCGACGCGTTCCGCTCCTGGAAGCGCTCGCTCCCCTGGTTCCCGATCGCGACCAGGGCGCAGGACGCGGTCGCGCTCCTGCTGGAGATGCTCGCCGACGACACGGCCCGCCGCGCGGAGGGCGACGCCGTCCTCGCCGACGCCATCCGCATCGTCGACGAGACCGGGACGGCGGGCACGGCGCTCGGCGCCCCCAAGGACCAGCGCACCCCGGAGCAGCGCCGCCAGGCCCTGGTGGCCCGCGAGGAGCGTCTCACCGCCGGGCACCGCACCGTCGGCCCGCTGCTGCGCGCGGCCGTCGTCGCGACCACCGCCCTGCTCGTCGTGGTGCCGCCGGTGCTCGTGCTGCTCAGCTGAGGCCCTGCGGGACCCGGCGGTCCCCACCCGTTGTTCAGCGGAGACCCAGCCGCCGGGCGGGTGCCGCCCAGTAGCATCGGGGCTATGCCCACGCTGCCGCGCCGAGCGCGCGACGACACCGCCGCCGTCTCATGAACGACGCGCTGACCTGGCTGCTCGACCTCGTCCAGAGCGTCGATCCGGTGCTGCGCACGATCCTCGCCGGCGTCGCGATCATGCTCGAGACGAGCATTCTCATCGGGCTCATCGTGCCGGGCGACACGGTCGTGCTGGTCGCCAGCACAGCGGTCGGCAACCCGGTGGAGTACGTCGGCCTCGTGATCGCCGTCATCACGGGCGCGCTCTGCGGCGAGTCGCTCGGGTTCGCCCTCGGCCGCTTCTTCGGCCCGCGCATCCGGGCCAGCCGTCTCGGCCGCCGGCTGGGGCCGCGGAACTTCGACCGGGCGGAGGCGTATCTCGCCCGGCGCGGCGGCATCGCGGTGTTCCTCTCGCGGTTCCTGCCGGTGCTGCACTCGCTCATCCCGCTCACGGTCGGCATGAGCCCGATGCGCTACCGCACCTTCATGGCCTGGACGGCGCCGGCCTGCGTGATCTGGGCGTTCGCGTACGTGAGCGTCGGCTCGGCGGCGGCAGGAGGCTATCGCGAGCTGTCCCGCGAACTGCACTGGGCGGGGTACGTCTTCGTCGCCGTCATCGCGGCCTTCATCGTCGTCGTGTTCCTGGTGAAGAAGCTCCTGCAGAAGCGGGAGGCCCGGCACATGGATGCCGACGACATGGCTGCGGCGGCCCGGTCGCCCGAGCCGCCGCAGGTGGACCGGGACTGAGCCCGGCGGAGCGATCCGACCTACTTGATCGGGTGCTCCTCCAGCCACTTCTTGGCCGCCGCGTCGGGCTGCGTCTTGCTCTCGCCCTGGTTCTCGGCGTTGAGGTCGATGAGGTCCTCGGTGGTGAGCTCGGCCGAGACCTTGTTCAGCACCTCCTTGACCTTCGCCGACGCCTTGTCGCTGTTGATCAGCGGGAGCACGTTCTGGGCCGCGATCAGGTTCTTCGGATCCTTCAGCGTGACGAACCCGTTGTCCTTGATGGCCGGGGTGGTCGTGTAGATGTCCGCGAGCTGCACGTCGCCGTTCTTCAGCGCGGTGACGGTCAGCGGGCCGCCCGAGTCGTTGATCGGGGTGAGCGTCGCGTCCACGCCGTACGCCGTCTTGAGGCCCGGGATGCCGTACGGCCGGGTCTCGAACTCGGGGTTCGCGCCGACCTTGAGCGGCTCGGTGACCTTGGAGAGGTCCGCGAGGCTCGTGACGCCCCACTTCTCCGAGAACTCCTTGGTGACGTTGTACGAGTCGGCGTCCTGCGCCTCCGACTGGTCGAGCACCTCGAAGCCCTTCGGCAGGGCGTCGTTGAGGGCCGCGTAGACGTCCTCGCTGGAGGTCGCGGTGCTGTTCTTGTCGTAGAACTGCAGCAGGTTGCCGCTGTACTCGGGGATCAGGTCGATGGAGCCGTCCTGCAGCGCCTTCAGGTAGACGTCGCGCTGGCCGATGCTCGGCTTGTACGCGACCTTCACGCCGTTGGCCTCCAGGGCCTGGCCGTAGATCTGCATGAGGATCTCGGACTCGCCGAACGCGGCCGAGCCGACGGTGACGGTGTCGCCGGACGACGACGCGCTCTCGGTGCTGAAGGCGCCGCCCCCGCCGGAGGAGCAGGCGCTGAGCCCGAGCAGGGCTCCGGCCGCGAGCACGCCGGCGGCGATGCGGCCCTTTCTGGATGCGAACATGATCTTCTCTCTTCTGTGGTGTGGTGCGTGGGGTCGGAAGGGTCTAGGGGGTCGGCTCGCGGCCGGGGACGGAGACGCCGAGGGGCCGCCACGGGTCCTTCTGCCGGCTCCGCACGTCGCGCACGCGCCCGGCGGCCACGCCGCGCGGGACGACGACGCGCTGCAGCAGCGCGAACAGCCCGTCGACGACGAGCGCGAGGGCGACGACGATGATCGAGCCGCCGAGCATCTCCGCG
The DNA here is from genome assembly GCF_056755495.1 of Leifsonia sp. KNZ12-8B. Classification (NCBI taxonomy): domain Bacteria; kingdom Bacillati; phylum Actinomycetota; class Actinomycetes; order Micrococcales; family Microbacteriaceae; genus Leifsonia; species Leifsonia sp. KNZ12-8B. The sequence continues at coordinate 10,047 of NZ_JBPGXM010000070.1, read as the reverse complement.
TAGTTCTGCACGGGCAGCCCGTCGATGAGGTACCGGCCGAGGCCGCCGACCGGCAGGATCGCCGCGACGGTCCAGGTCGCGATCACCTGGAGCGCCGCCGAGCGGACGCCGCCGATCACGAGCGGCAGCCCGAGCGGCAGCTCGACCTTCGTGAACACCTGCCAGCTCGTCATGCCGACCGCCCTGGCCGCGTCGATGGTGCGACGGTCGACCGACTCCAGACCCGAGTACGCGCCCGCGAGCAGCGGCGGGACGGCGAGGATGGTCAGCGCGATCAGCGGGGGCACGATCGAGATGTTGGCCATGACGAGCGCCAGGTAGACCACCAGGCCCAGCGTCGGCAGGGCCCGCAGCGCCCCGGAGGCGCCGACCGCGAAGCCGCGCAGCCGGCCGGTGTGCCCGATGGCGAACCCGATCGGCAACGCGATGGCCGATGCCAGCACGAGCGTGAGGAACGAGTACCAGATGTGCTCGAGCGTGCGCACGGGGATGCCGTTCGGTCCGGCCCAGTGCGCCGGGTCGAAGATCCACCCGAAGGCCGCGAGGATGTCGGTCATGCGCCGGTCACCGCCTTCAGCGCGGCGGACCGCTTGAGCCGGCCGGTGCTGCGGTCCAGCCGCGACCACGGCAGCAGCATCCTTCCGAGCAGCACGAGCACGAGATCGAACACGAGCGCCACGATCATGATCGCGACGATGCCGACGCCGACCTCGAACGGGAAGTAGCGGTTGAGCCCCTCCACGAAGAGGGTGCCCAGGTTGGAGACGCCGATCAGGGACCCGACGCTGACCAGGCTCACCGTGCTGACGGACACCACCCGCAGCCCGGCGAGCAGGACCGGCCCGGCGAGCGGCAGCTCCACGCTCCAGAACCGGCGCCACGTCGAGAAGCCGACGGCTGTCGCCGACTGCAGCACGTCACCTGGCACGGATGCGAGCGCGTCGGCCGTCGTGCGCACCATCAGCGCCAGCGCGTAGATGCTGAGCGCGACGACCACGTTGATCGGGTCGAGGATCCTGGTCCCGATGAGCGCGGGCATCGCGACGAACAGCGGCAGCGACGGGATCGCGTACAGGATGCCGCCGATCGTCAGCAGAGCGGGCCGGCTCAGCGCGTAGCGGTTCGCCAGCCAGCCGATCGGCAGCGAGAGCACGAAGCCGATGATGATCGGGAGCGCGCTCAGCCAGACGTGGGTCAGCGTGAGCCGCCACACCAGGTCGAGGTTCGACCAGAGCCAGCTCACGACCGGCCCTCACCCTGCGCCGCAGCACCCGCGACCGGGAGGGTCGCGGCCTTTGCTCCTGACACTCCGGCGGCGGTGCCGTCGGAGGGGGACGCCGGCCCGTCGGCCAGCCGTCCGGCCGCGCGCCCGTCGGCGTCGACGAGCACGGAGCCCGTCGGCGTCGACTCGACGTGCAGCGCGCGCTTGCCGCGATCGGCCCCGATAAAGGAGGCGACGAAGTCGTCGGCGGGATGCGCGAGAATCTCGGCGGGCGTGCCCTGCTGGGCGACGATCCCGCCGGTGCGGAAGATGACGACCTGATCGCCGAGCCGGAACGCCTCGTCGATGTCGTGGGTGACGAACAGCACGGTCTTGCCGATGTCGCGCTGGAGGCGCAGGAGCTCGTTCTGCAGCTCGTCGCGCACGATCGGGTCGACGGCGCCGAAGGGCTCGTCCATCAGCAGGATGTTGGGGTCGACCGCGAGCCCGCGCGCGACGCCGACGCGCTGCTGCTGGCCGCCGGACAGCTGGCTCGGGTAGCGGTCGGCCATCGAGCGATCGAGACCGACCGTGTCCATGAGCTCGAGCGCCCTGGCCCGCGCCTCCTTCTTCTTCACGCCGTTGAGCAGCGGGACGGTCGCGATGTTGTCGACCACCTTGCGGTGCGGCAGGAGGCCCGAGTTCTGCATCACGTAGCCGATGCTGCGCCGCAGCTGCACAGGCTTCAGCCGCTGCACGTCTTCGCCGTCGATCTCGATGGCGCCGCTGGTTGGATCGACCATGCGATTGACCATGCGCAGGATGGTCGTCTTGCCGCTGCCCGACGAGCCGACGAGCACGGTGATCCGCCGCGAGGGCACGACGAGCGAGAAGTCGTCGACGGCGAGCGTCCCGTCGGGGAAGCGTTTGGTGACGGAGCGGAACTCGATCATCGCGGGTCCGATCCTCTCGTGTGCGCCACCCCTCGGGGCGGCCAGATCCGGGCGAGACGGCGGACGCCATCCCTTCTACCCAAACAGCGTTCGCCGTGTTTGACAACGACTGCGTCGAAATGTGTTCGGCGCCGAACGCTCATCGGATGTCAGCGTCGCACGGACCGCCGACATTCCCGCTCCGGCCGGATCGGCTCAGCTCGCAGACGAGTAGCGCTTCTCGAGGTAGTCGCGCGCGACCGTGCGCGCCTCGGCGATGTACTTCTCGTCGCCGGCGGGGTCGTCGAGGAACGCCCGGTTGATCAGGGCGTCCATGATCTCGACAACGATCTCCAGGCGGAAGGCCAGGTCCTCGCCGGCCGGGAGGCCGTACTCGTCCGAGAGGATGTCGGCGAACTGCCGCGCGAACGAGACGTCGCGGGCGACCTCCTCCTCCGGGACGCCCGAGCGCTCGGCGTCGGTGAAGCGGATGATCCGGAAGCCGGTCTCGGTGCGGAACATGTCGACGAAGGCGTCGATCGCGCACTCCACCGCGTTCCACCAGTGCGCCGGGTTCTGCTCGTGGATGGCCGCGACGACCGAGCGCCGGTAGCGCAGCAGGGCGCGGTCGCGCAGGGCCTGGAGGAGCACGATCCGGTCCGGGAAGTACCGGTAGACGGTGCCGATGGACGCGCCGGCGCGCTCGGCGACCATCGCGGTCGTGAGCCGGTCGAAGCCGATCTCGTCGACCACCTCGGCGGCGGCGTCCAGCAGGGCGTCGATCCTGGCGGCGCTGCGCTCCTGGATCGGCTCCGTGCGCACCAGCGCGGCTCCGACGGTGTTCTGACCGGCGACCAGGTCATTGATGGGCACGAGGGCGGCTCCTTCTCTACGTGTCTGCGTTCTCGTGATGGGTCCCCAGCCCAATGTGGCGACGATTCCTCATCACCACACACAGGATCATATTCGGGGAAACCTCACTTCTGCACGGGAATCGCCTAGGACTCGTCGCAGAATCGGCCCCCAGATCGGGGGCTGGTGATGGTCTTCCTGCACTCCATGAGAGACTTGAACCTCTATGACCGCAACCCCCGACCCCCACGGCCAGGAGCCCCGCGACGGCGACAAGCCCGAGCTCGGCGTGGCCGCGGCCAGGGCGGTCGAGCCGATCATGCACCGCGCAGCACGCATCGAGGACGCCTTCCACGAGTTCCGGGCCCGCCGGGCCCGCAAGCGCGGTTTCCTCGCGACCGTCGTGCCGTACACCGGCTACGGCGCGCCGACCTGGGTGCGCATCCTGGGCCGCGTGGTCCTCGCGAAGGAGCCGAAGCCGGGCAGCCGGGCCGAGCGCAAGCACCGCAAGCGCGAGGAGTCGATCCGCGGCTGGCGCTCGTTCGTCAGCGTCCCCGTCTCCGACGTCTCGGTGACGGTGGAGATCGAGGGCGACCGGCACGAGGTGCGGCCCGACCGCGGCGGCGTGATCGACACGGTCATCCCCGTCTCGCTGACGCCCGGCTGGCACACCGTCCGGCTGACCACGCCGGAGTCCACGCGCGTGTTCGAGGCGCCGGTGTACGTGGTGGACCCGAAGGCCACCTTCGGCATCATCTCCGACGTGGACGACACGGTCATGGTGACGGCGCTCCCCCGGCCGCTGCTCGCCGCCTGGAACACGTTCGTCCTCGACGAGCACGCCCGCGTGCCCACCCCGGGGATGTCGGTGCTGCTGGAGCGCGTGGCGGCCTCCCATCCCGGAACCCCCGTCTTCTACCTGTCGACAGGCGCGTGGAACGTCGCACCGACGCTCACCCGCTTCCTCTCGCGCAACCTCTTCCCGGCCGGTCCGCTGCTGCTCACCGACTGGGGGCCCACCCACGACCGCTGGTTCCGCAGCGGGCGCGAGCACAAGCGCACGAGCCTCGAACGGCTCGCCCAGGAGTTCCCCGGCCTCAAGTGGCTGCTCGTCGGCGACGACGGCCAGCACGACGAGCAGCTGTACGGCGAGTTCACGGTCGCGCACCCCGGCAACGTCGCCGCAGTCGCCATCCGCCAGCTCTCCAGCGGGGAGGCCGTGCTCGCCGGCGGCCGGTCGAAGGCCGAGAAGCACAGCGAGCTCTCCGGCGCGCCGTGGGTGTACGCCAACGACGGAGCCGGGCTCAGCGAGCAGCTTCGCCCGCTCGGCATCCTGCCGTAACCACGGCACGCCTGTCATGACTGCGCCGGTTACGCCCGCGCCCGTCTGTCGGGGGCGTGCGGCAGACTGAGCGCATGGCCAGCCGAGCGGACCTTCTCCGGATGCGCCGCCTCGCGCACGCCATCGACGGCGATCCGGAGCCCGACCCGGCCGGCGTCGCCCGCCGTCTGCTCGCGGTGCAGGGTCAGGACTTCGCGGCCGGATGCTGGGCGCTCGCCCTCCGCACCCTCGGCGCCACCCGCGCCGACGTGCTCGCCGACCTCGACGCGGGCCGCATCGTGCGGTCGTGGCCGATGCGCGGCACCCTCCACTTCGTCCCGCCGGAGGATCTGCGCTGGATGCTCGACGTGACGACCGGGCGGATGGTGCAGGGCCTGGCGAGCCGGCACCGCCAGCTCGAGCTCGACGCGACCGACCTGGTCCGCGCGCGCGACGCCGCCACCGGCGCCCTGAGCGGCGGCCGCAGCCTCGGCCGGACCGAGCTGCTGGAGGTGTGGGAGCGCGCCGGCATCGCCACCACCGGCCAGCGCGGCTACCACCTCATCTACTACCTCGCACAGACCGGCGTGCTGTGCTGGGGGCCCACCCACCGCACCCAGCAGGCGCTCGTGCTGCTCGACGAGTGGGCGCCGGAACGGCGCGACCTCGCCGGGGACGACGCGCTGGCCGAGTTCCTGCTCCGCTACCTGGCCGGGCACGGCCCCGCGACGCTGCAGGACTTCGTCTGGTGGATCAAGGGCACGATCACCGGGGCACGCGCCGCCCGCGCCCTCCTCGGCGACGTGCTCACGACGCTCACCGTCGACGGCACCGACTACCTGGTCACCGCCGAGCTCGCGGACCGCGCCGCGGGGCACGCGCAGACCAGGGCGGAGCGCGACGCCGTGCAGCTCCTCCCCGCGTTCGACGAGTACCTGCTCGGGTACCGCGACCGCTCCCCCGTCATCGACGACCACCTGTTCGACCGCATCGTGCCGGGAGGCAACGGCATCTTCGCGCCGATCCTGGTCGTCCGCGGGCGGGTCGCGGGCACCTGGCGGCGGTCGGGGTCGGAGCCGGAGCCGCTGCCGTTCTCGCCGCTCACCGCCACGCAGGAGCGCGCCGTCGCGCGCTCGGCGGCGGCGTATCGCCGCTACGCCCGCTGAGCCGCCGGTAGCCTGGAGCGGTGGCTCTGAGACTCCCCGCCGGCATCCGCGCCTCCAGCCGGACGCCGTTCCTGCAGGTGGTGAAGAGCGCCGTCGCGATGGTCGTCGCGTGGCTGGTCGCCGGGTTCTTGGTGCCGGGCGAGCTGCCCGTGTTCGCGGCCATCGCGGCCCTCCTGGTCGTGCAGCCGAGTGTGAACCAGTCGATCGGCCGGGCGATCGAACGCTCCATCGGCGTCGTCGTCGGCGTGCTCGTCGCGTACGCCGTGGCGGTCCTCTTCGGGACGAACAGCTGGATCGTGCTGGTCGCGGTGGTCGTGTCGGTGCTGCTGGCGTGGGCGCTCAAGCTGACCCCCGGCTCGGCGAACCAGGTTCCCATCAGCGCGATGCTCGTGCTGGCGATCGGAGCCTCCGACCCCGAGTACGCCTTCGCCCGCATCGGGGAGACGGTCGTCGGCGCCATCATCGGCGTGATCGTCAACATCGCGCTGGTCCCGCCCGTGCTGACAGGCCCGGCGCGCGCCGCCGTCACCGGCCTCGGCATGGAGATCGCCGCGACCCTCGACCGGCTCGCCACGGCGCTGACGACGCCGCAGACCCCGGCGGACCTCCACGGTCTCCTGCTGGAGGCGCGGCTGCTGCGGCCGATGGAGGCGAAGGCCGACCAGGCGCTCACCGCGGCGCGCGAGAGTCTCACCCTGAACCCGCGACAGGGCAGGCACCGGGCCGAGCTGGAGCACGACGACGAGCTGTTCGCGCGCCTCAGGCCGCTGCTCACCCGGTCCATCGGCATGACGCGCGCGTTCCACGACCACTACGACGACGGCCTGACCGGGGAGCCGACACTGGTCGCCATCGCGGAGGAGCTGCGCCGTGCCGCGCACGACGTGCGACTGATCTCGCGCGACCCGGACGCGCCGGTCACCGAGCCCTCGACCGAGACCGCCGGCATCCCGGCGCTGACCGCCCCGCTCGTCATCTCGACGCCCGACCCGCGGCACTGGGTGCTGCTCGGCTCGCTGATGGAGGACCTCCGCCGCATCCACTCCGAGCTGACGGGCGACCCGGCCACGTAGCTGGCCCGCGAGCACAGGAAAAATGCCGCCGATCCGGGCGGATGGCGACATTTTTCCTGTTGTCGGCGGCCGGCTAGAGCGTCAGCTCCGCGATCGCCTCGGCGACGGGGAGGGTGCGGCGGTCGCCGGTGCGGCGGTCCCACAGCTCGACCTCGCCGGAGGCGGCGCCGCGGCCCGCGACGAGCACGCGCGGCACGCCGATCAGCTCGGCGTCGCCGAACTTCACACCGGGCGAGACCTTGGGACGGTCGTCGTAGAGCACGTCGAGCCCGGCGGCCTCCAGCTCGGCGATCGCCTCTTCCGCGAGGTCGTACGCGACCTCGTCCCGGCCGGTCGCGACCACGTGCACGTCGAACGGCGACACCGCCTCCGGCCAGATCAGGCCGCGGTCGTCGTTGTTCTCCTCCGCGATGATCGCGAGGATGCGCGTCACGCCGATGCCATAGGAGCCCATCGTGACCGTGACGAGCTTGCCGTTCTCGTCGAGCACCTTCAGCCCCAGCGCCTCCGCGTACTTGCGGCCGAGCTGGAAGACGTGCCCGATCTCCATCCCGCGCGCGAGCTCCACCGGGCCGGAGCCGTCGGGAGCGGGGTCGCCCGGCTTGACCTCGGCGACCTCCACGACACCGTCCCAGCCGAAGTCGCGGCCGGCGACGAGGCCGAAGACGTGCTTGCCGTCGACGTTCGCCCCGGTGATCCAGCCTGAGCCGTCGACCACGCGCGGGTCGACCAGGTAGCGGATGCCGGTCGCGGCCTCCTCGCCCAGCACGGGGCCCTCGGCGGACCACGGGCCGATGTAGCCCTTCACGAGTCCGGGATGCTTCGCGAAGTCCTCGTCGGTCGCCGCGTCGACCTCGGCCGGGGCGAACGCCACCTCGGCGCGCTTGAGGTCGACTTCGCGGTCACCGGGCAGGCCGACGACCACGAGCTCGCGAGTGCCGTCGAGGTTCGTGAGCGCGAGCACGACGTTCTTGAGCGTGTCGGCCGCGGTCCAGGCGCGGCCGTCCGGCCGCGGGTGCTTCTCGTTGGCGACGTCGACCAGGGTCTGGATGGTCGGCGTGTTCGGGGTGTCGAGCACCTCCTGCGGAGTGAGCTTCTCGTAGCCGCGCGTGGGCGGCGCGAGCGTGGTGAACGCCTCCACGTTCGCCGCGTACCCGCCCGCCGAGCGCACGAACGTGTCCTCGCCGACCGGGGTCGGGTGCAGGAACTCCTCGCTGCGCGAGCCTCCCATCGCGCCGGCGTCGGCCTGCACGATCACGTAGTCGAGCCCGAGGCGGGTGAAGATGCGCTCGTACGCGTCGCGCTGCGCCTGGTAGCTGGCGTCGAGCCCCGCGTCGCTCGCGTCGAACGAGTACGCGTCCTTCATGGTGAACTCGCGACCGCGCAGCAGGCCGGCGCGCGGCCGGGCCTCGTCGCGGTACTTGTCCTGGATCTGGTAGATCGTCAGCGGGAGGTCCTTGTACGACGAATACAGGTCCTTGACCAGGAGGGTGAACGCCTCCTCGTGCGTCGGCGCGAGCAGGTAGTCGGCGTCCTTGCGGTCCTTCAGCCGGAAGAGCGCGTCGCCGTACTCCTCCCAGCGTCCGGTCGCCTCGTAGGGCTCGCGCGGCAGCAGCGCCGGGAAGTGGACCTCGTGCGCGCCGGCGGCCGCCATCTCCTCGCGGATGATCGCCTCGATCTTGCCCTTCACCCGCAGGCCCAGCGGCAGCCACGCGAAGATGCCCGGCGCCTGGCGGCGGATGTATCCGGCGCGGACCAGCAGGCGGTGGCTGGTGACCTCGGCGTCGGAGGGGTCTTCACGGAGGGTGCGGAGGAAGTAATTGCTCAGGCGTGTAGGCACCGTTCCATGTTAGAGGGCGGAGAAGGGGCGCCGAGCCGGTGCTCGCGAGCCGGTGCTCGCGCGCTGCGAGCGTAGGGTGCTGGCATGGCCGACCGCCGGACCCGCGTCACCGCCTCCGCGGCGCAGAGCGAGCTGACCGCCTCCCTCGCCGCGTTCCGCCGCGAGCTGGGCCTGCCGGAGGCGTTCCCCGCCGAGGCGGAGGCCGAGGCGTCCGTCTCCGCCGCCGCCGGCCCTCTCCCCACCGCCGATCTGACCGACGTCGCCTTCCTGACGATCGACCCTCCCGGCTCCACCGACCTCGACCAGGCGCTGCACCTGGAGCGCGACGGCGACGGGTTCCGCCTGCGGTACGCCATCGCCGACGTCCCGGCCTTCGTGCCTCCGGGCGGTGCGGTGGATGCGGAGGCGCGCCGCCGCGGGCAGACGTACTACGCGCCGGACGGCCGCGTGCCGTTGCATCCCGCCGCCATCGGCGAGGACGCGGCCTCGCTCCTCCCCGGCGTCGTGCGCGCCGCCTTCGTGTGGGACATCCGGCTCGCGGCCGACGGCCACGAGACGTCCGTCTCCGTCGCCCGCGCCCGCATCCGCTCCCGGCGGCAGTGGAGCTATCAGGAGGCGCAGGCCGCCATCGACGACGGCTCGGCTCCCGAGCCGCTCGCGCTGCTGGCCGAGGTCGGCCCCGCGCGCATCGCGCAGGAGCGCGCCCGCGGCGGCGCCAGCCTCAACGCGCCCGACGAGGAGATCGTGCTCCGCGACGGCGCCTACACCCTCGAACGGCGCGTCCCCCTGCCGGTCGAGGACTGGAACGCGCAACTGTCCCTGCTCACCGGCATGGCCGCCGCGCGGCTGATGCTCGACGCGCGCGTCGGCATCCTGCGCACCATGCCGGCGCCCTCGCCCGAGGCGTTCGCGGCGTTCCGCACGCAGACCACGGCGCTCGGCCTCCCCTGGCCGGACGGCATCGGGTACGGCGAGTACCTGCGCACCCTCGACCGGTCCGACCCGCACGCGGCGGCGGTGCTGCAGGCCGCGACCGGTCTGTTCCGCGGGGCCGGCTACGTCGTCATGGACGGGGAGGCTCCGGCCGATCCGCTGCAGTCGGCCATCGCCGCGCCGTACACGCACACCACGGCTCCGCTGCGCCGGCTGGTCGACCGCTGGGCCCTCGTCATCTGCGAGGCGCTGTGCGCCGGGCGGCCGGTGCTGCAGTGGGCGCGCGCGTCGCTCGGCGCCCTCCCGTCGATCATGGGGGCGTCGTCGCGGCTCGCCGCTCAGCTCGATGCCGGCGCCGTCGATCGGGTGGAGGCGGCCCTCCTGTCGTCGCGCATCGGGGCGGAGGTGGCGGCGACGGTGCTGGCGGTCCGCAACGGCACGCTGCTCGTGCAGCTCGACGAGCCAGCGGTCACCACGTCCGCACCCCGTGCCGACGACGCGGCGCCCGGAGACCGCGTGCGGCTGCGGGTGGTCGCCGCCGACATCGCGACCGGACGGGTCGCGTTCGAGCCGATCTCCGGCTGACCGGCCGCGCTGCGAAGAACGGAGGCGGCGCGGGCGGCGCGGCGGCGTGTCGAGCACAAAGGGAGGAGACCCGGCCGCGGGGGGGGGGGGGGGGGCGCCCCGGTTTGGGGGGGGGGGGGGGGGGGGGGGGGGGGGGGGGGGGGG
>NZ_JBPGXM010000069.1:0-19525 GCF_056755495.1 Leifsonia sp. KNZ12-8B | reverse complement strand
GTCGTGACATGTGGTCACTTCTCGGCGGCCGAACCCGCAACGACTCACGACTCGGCGCGCTCCGCCCGCGGCAGCACGCGCGCTCACGCGCCGCCGGCGTACCGCTCCCCGACCGGGATCTCGATCGGCAGCGTGTTGCCGGCCTGCGCGAGCGGGCAGGCCCAGGCCGGGTCGTAGGCGCAGGACGGGTTGTACGCGAAGTTGAAGTCCAGCACGAGCGTCGCCTCGTCACCGTCCGCGGAGAGCCCGAGGTCGGCGCCCTTGATCGTGTCGATCAGGTAGCGCCCTCCGCCGTACGTCCCGCCGGGCCGCCCGGCGAGCGCGTCCTTCACCGGCACGAACAGCCCGCCGCCGTAGGACGCCAGCCGCCAGACGTCGAGCGTCCCCGCGAGCGGCACGCGCACCGTGCCGAGCAGCTCGAACGGCACGACGCCGTCCGTCCCCGTCTCGACCTCCATGCGCCGCTCCTCGCTCGCGGGCAGGATCGGTAGCTCGAATCGCCAGTCCGGGTCGTACCCGGCGACGGGCAGTCCGGTGAACCGCTCGCGGTCCGCATCCAGCAGGGGGGAGGCCGGATGCGACGAGAACAGCTCGTCCCGGCACGACACCCAGTGCGCGTGCGCCTGGACCGGGTCGGTCGCCGCCATCCGCCGGACCGTCGCGTAGAGCCCGAAGACCCTCTGCCGCCAGTCCGCCGTCTCCACGGCGGTGACGGCGCGGGCGCGGCCCGCGCCACCCTCGGCCTGCACGGAGTCGGCGGAATCGATCGTGCTCATGGAGCCTCCTCGGACGGGACGGCGGATGTGCCGTTCCCAGCATTCTGCCCCCGGCCGGCGCCCTCCTCCCGCGCCTCGCCCTCTGCAGCCCGGCCCTCTGCGGCCTCGCCCTGCGCCGCCTCGCCCTCGGCCGCGTGACCCTGCGCAGTCTCGCCCTCCGCCGCCAGCCGCGCCGCCTCCCGCGCCGCGATCCGCTCCGGGTCCAGCTCGGGGTCGTACGCCCACGTCGGCGCGAGCTGCCTGAGCCGCCTGCCGCGCCACTGCCAGAACGCCCACAGCGTGTACCAGGCGACCGGCGTCAACACCCCGGCGCGCACGATGAGCTGATCGCGGTACAGCGTGCGGAGCCGGCCGTCCGGGCCCGGTCCGGCGGGGTCCGGTGCGATCGCCATGCGGTGATCGAGGTGGGGGAGCGCCGCCAGGAAGCCGCTCGTGCCTCCTCCGCTGTCGCGCAGGATGCGGGTCGCGCTCTCCCGCGGATCCGTCGACCGGAGCGTGTCGAGCCGGATGGCCTGGGTACCGACCGTGAACGCGCCCAACGGCCGAACCCGCACCCGGTGATCCCGCGTCACGGGCCACGTCGCCGGGAACCCCGCGGGCTCGTCCGACCGGAAGTCCAGCCACGGCAGGGCGACCTCGCGGAAGGCCGTCGGGCTCTGCAGGGCCCGCCAGGCGGCGTCGGGGTCGCAGTCGAGGATCAGCTTGAGGAGAACGCGCACGTCACCAGTGTCGCCCCTCCTCGCGGCGGCCCGTGGGTCTTCGTGGTGTATTCACGTCATCCAGCCTGGAGGCCCCGCGACGAGGCCGCCCCGGAGTGGCGGAATCTGTGGAGAAGTCCGAATGACACAGGCATGCGGTAGAAACGGGGACATGGCGATCCGGTACTGGCTGGGCGTGGTCCAGCGCGACCACGTCCTCCGCGGCGTGGCCGGCGGCTTCGCCCAGGTCAACCACGGCGCCAGGGCGCCGCTCGAGCGCATGCGGCCGGCCGACGGCTTCGTCTACTACTCGCCCAAGACGGCCTACCCCGACGGGGATCCGCTCAAGGAGTTCACCGCGATCGGCCGCATCGCCGACGACGCGACGTTCCAGGCGACGCAGGGACCGGCCATGACCGGTCCCAACGGCGACTTCATGCCGTGGCGGCGCCGGGTGGGGTGGGACCACGACGCGGTCGCGACGCCGATCCGGCCGATGCTGCCCTCCCTCGACTTCACGCGCGACACCCGCGACTGGGGTTACCAGCTGCGGCGCGGCCTCATCGAGATCAGTCGTCACGACTTCGAGCTGATCCGGCGCCAGATGCGGCCGTCACCGGAGGACACACGCCGGAGCCGCTCGTCCGCGCGAATTACGATGGCCCGGTGACCGACAGCCTCACCGCCCCGAGCACCCCCGCAGCGCACCGCCAGACCAAGTACCAGGTCCGCTTCGACTGGGCCTCCGCCGGCGCCGCCGCCGTGGCCGCCGACGCCGACGTGGTCGTGTGGATCGACGCCCTGCCCGCGGATGGTCCGCACGGCACCGTGGATGCCGCCCCCGCGCTCGCCGCCGCCCCCGGCCACGCCGCCGTGCTCGCGGCCGGGCTCACCGACGCCCCCGCGGTCGCGCGCTGGATCCTCGACGAGCAGGTCCGCCTCGGCCGCCGCGCCATGATCGCCCTCGTCGCGGCGGGAGGCACGGCAGCGGCAGCCCCCGCAGCCTCGGCAGCCCCCGCAGCCCCCCGCAGCCTCGGCCGCCCCCCGCTTCGCCGTCGAGGACCTCCTCGCCGCCGGCGCCGTCGTCGACGCGCTCGCCGCCTCCGGCATCGACTACAGCTCTCCGGAGGCCGCCGCCGCGTGCGCCGCGTTCACCGGCCTCCGCGGCGCCGTCGCGCACCTCCTCACCGCCTCCGTCTCTGGTCAGGAGCTCGTCGCGAGCGGCTTCACCCCGGCCGACATCGCCCCCGCTGGGAGGCTCGACACCTCCGCCGAGGTCCGCGTCCTCCGCGCCGCGTCGGCCTGAGCGCCCCGTCCCGGCCCCTGGGAGCTCCCTCCACCCCGGAATGTCCACGAGAACACGGGTGTTCACTGCCACCAGGAGGTAATGATGAAGGCCGTTTTGAATGGCACCGTGATCGCCGAGGCCCCGCAGGAGGACCTCATCCGCATCGAGGGCAACTGGTACTTCCCGCCGGCGAGCGTGAAGTCCGAGTACCTCGTCGAGAGCGCGACGCCCTACACCTGTCCGTGGAAGGGCGAGTGCCAGTACTTCTCCGTCAAGGACGGCGACGCCGTGCTCCAGGACCGCGCGTGGAGCTACCCGACCCCGTACCCGAGCTCGTTCGACCGTGTCGGCAAGGACTACAGCGGGTACGTGGCGTTCTGGAAGGACGTCCGCGTCGTCGACTGACGCGTGACCGGGCGACCCGTCGCCCGCCTGGGAACCACCCGGGCACACCCGTTCCGGCCCGGCTCCGCGCGTTACGATGCACGCGAGTCCGGGCCGGCTCCACATCCGGACGCAATGTCGCGACAGCCGCACGGGAGGGGTCAGGATGCGCGTCAGCACGACCCGGCATGGCGCCGCCGTCCGCCGCGCCGTCCTGTCCGCCACCGCCGTCGCCGCCCTCGTCGCGCTGGCCGCCTGCTCCTCCCCGGCTCCGCTGCCGAGCGTGACCAGGACGCCCACCTCGACGCCGCGACCCACGGCCTCGTCGACGCCGGTGGCCGCGATCCCCTGGCAGCCGTCGGACGCGACCACGGATCTCGCGACCGGCCTGGAGGCCCCGTGGTCGGCCGTGCCGCTGCCGAGCGGCTCGACCCTTATCAGCGAACGCGACTCCGGCGACGTGATGGAGCGCCTCCCGCAGGGCGGCCTGCGCCTCGCCGGCACCGTGCCGGGCGTCGTGCACACCGGCGAGAGCGGTCTGCTGGGTCTCGCCGTCCCGCCCGGCAGCGCGCCGCCGTACCTGTACGCCTACGAGACGACCGCCGACGACAACCGCGTGGTGCGTCTCCCGCTGACCGGCGTCCCCGGCAGCTACGCGATCGGCGCGCCGGAGCCGGTGGTGACGGGCATCCCCAAGGCCGCCAACCACGACGGCGGGCGCATCGCCTTCGGCCCGGACGGGATGCTCTACATCACGGCCGGCGACGCCTCCGAGCCCGACCGGGCGCAGGACGTCGGCTCGCTCGGCGGCAAGATCCTCCGCGTCACGCCCGAGGGGAACGTCCCCGCCGACAACCCCTTCCCCGGCTCGCCCGTGTGGTCGTTCGGCCACCGCAACCCGCAGGGCATCGGCTGGGACTCGCACGGCACCATGTGGGCGAGCGAGTTCGGCCAGAACACCTGGGACGAGCTCAACATCATCACGCCAGGCTCCAACTACGGCTGGCCTGCTGTCGAGGGGATCGGCGGCGACCCCGCGTACACCGACCCCGTGCAGCAGTGGACTACCGACGAGGCGAGCCCGAGCGGACTGGCGATCGTCGGCGACACCATCTTCATCGCCGGACTCGGCGGCGAACGCCTGTGGACCGTGTGGTCGACCGACGGCCACGCTCCGGTCACCGCCGAGGCGTTCTTCGACGGCGACCTCGGGAGGCTGCGCGACGTCGTCGCGCGGGGCGACCGCATCTGGCTGCTCACCAACGACACCGACGGCCGCGGCGATCCGCGCCCCGGCGACGACCGGCTGGTGGAGGTGCCGCTCACGCCCGCCGATCCGGCACGGCTTCCTGGCTGAGGGGCTCCGCCGCGACCGGCGGGTAGTCTGGAGCCAGACAGTACGATTCTGGAGCGAACCCTGAGCATCATCCTCGGATACGATCCGACCACCCTTCGAGAGCGCGTCGACCTGCGGGCGGCCGGTGAGCGCCTGGACGAGCTGGGCAGCCTGCGCAGCCTCAGCGCGCTCAACGAGAAGATGGTGCTGCTGCGGCTGCTCGGCCGGCTCGACGAGGCGCTGCAGATCGGCAACGAGGCGGTGCGCCAGGCCCGTTTCACCGGCGACCGGGAGGAGCTGCTCGGCGCGCGCATCCGTCGCGCCCAGGTGCTCCAGTACCAGGGCAAGTACGACGAGGCCGTCGTGGAGCTGACCGGCTGCGTCGACGAGGCCGCCGGCCGCGAGTGGACGGCGCTGGAGGCGTTCGCCGTGCAGAGCCGCGGCAAGGTCTACTTCGACATGAAGGACTACGAGAACGCGCTGACCGACATGAAGGCCGCGGTGTTCCTGCGCGAGAAGCTCGGCGCCTCCCCGGCCGAGATCGACGGCGCGCTGACCGCCGTCGCCGTCGTGCAGGCGTTCCGCGACGAGAGCAGGGGCACGGGGGAGCCCGGCCACGAGGAGGAGCGCTGACCGCGCGGCGTTTCGTCGCGCCCTCGAACTGGAGGGTGGGGGAGGTGCCGCGTAGGATGCCTCGCATGAACCGTCCGGCCTCCCGTCGCTTCGTCGCAGAGGGTCTGCGCTGATGGCGGAGCTGGAGCGGGTGCGCCGCTGGGCGGACGCGCTCATCGCCCTGCACCTCGACCCGCAGGTGTGGAGCTTCGGCTTCGACAACGCGAAGACCCGCGCCGGGCTGTGCAACTACACCGCCAAGCGGATCACGGTGTCGCGGTATCTGGCCTCCCGCTACGACGACGACGAGATCCACCAGATCCTGCTGCACGAGGTCGCGCACGCGCTCGCCGGAGCCCGCGCCGGCCACGGTCCCCGCTGGCGCGCGATCGCGCTCGACCTCGGCTACGAGGGCAAGCGGCTGCACGGCGGCGCCATCGCCGACGACCTGGCGCCCTGGGTCGGCACCTGCCCGAACGGGCACACGCACTACCGCTACCGCAAGCCCGCCCGCGCTCTCGCGTGCGGAGCGTGCAGCCGCCGCTTCGACGCCGCCAACCTGATCTCGTGGCAGCACCGCGAGGTGTCGCCCGCGCAGCGCAGGGTCGCCGCGGCCGCCGCCACCGAACGGCTGGGCTGAGGGAGCAGCGGCGCCGGCCTCGGCCGGCTACTCGGCCGTCGCCTCCGCGGTTGCGAGCCGCGCATCCAGGCCGTCCCGCACCCGCGGCCACTCCTCGCGGAGGATCGAGTACACGGCCGTGTCGCGCCAGCTGCCGTCGGCGCGCGGCTGGGTGTGCCGGAGCACGCCCTCGAAGGTGGCGCCGAGGCGCAGGATGGCCGCGCGGGAGCGCGCGTTCAGCACGTCGGCCTGCAGCTTGACGCGCTCGAATCCGTGGTCGAAGGCCGTGCCGAGCAGGAGGCGCTTGGTCTCGGCGTTGACGAGGGTGCCCCAGACCTCGGGGGCGTAGGCGGTCCAGCCGATGTGGGCCGAGCCGTTGGAGAGCTCGAAGTCGCCGAGCGTCGTCGTGCCGACCAGCCGGTCGCCGTCGCGCAGGCACACGGCGGTCACGTTGCCGGTGCCCCAAGCGAGGTAGCCGAGGATGAACTCGCGCCACTCCTCGTAGGTGTCGCGGTACGCCGCCGGCCCGCCTCCCCACCCTCCGGCGAACACCTCCTGCCGGCCGATCGCGTCGAACAGGTCGGGCAGGTCGTCGAGGCTCAGCGCCCGCAGCCGGACCAGGCGTCCGTCGAGCACGGCGGCGGGGTCGGGGCGCGTCGCGGTCATCCGTTCAGTATGGCAGCGGCCGTCGACCGCAGCGGCCGGGCCCCGGCCCCGGGGTGCGATAGGGTTCCTGAGGCTATGGCGACCGACTCGATCCTCCCCCGCGGCACCGGACAACTGCTCGACACCGGCGACGGACAGCCCTGGTGGTTCGACTCCGGGTCGCTCGCGCTCGACTTCGCGTACACCGGTGGCGAGGAGGCTGCCGGAGGTGTCTCCGTACCGGAGGTGGCCGACGCCGACGCGCTCAACGCCTGGCTGACCGAGCGCTTCCCGGAGGTCGCTCCGACCGCCGGTGAGCGGGAGTTCCGCGACGCCGGCACCCTCCGCTCCGCCATCGGCCGGCTCGCGCGCAGCGCCAGCCGGGGCGAGCTGCCGGCCCCCGACGACGTCGACGTGGTGAACCTCTTCGCCGCCACCCCGGACATCCCGCCGGTGCTCGCGGGCGGTGCACGGCAGGCGGGCCGCACCAACGCGCGGCCCCATCAGGCGCTCGGGTCGATCGCGCGCGACGCCGTGCGGCTGTTCGGGCCGGAGGTCGGCGGCCGCATCCGCGAGTGCTCCGCCGACGACTGCGAGCTGGTGTACCTCGACACCTCGCGCAGCGGCAACCGGCGCTGGTGCTCGATGCAGCGCTGCGGCAACCGCGCCAAGGTCCGCGCGCACCGCGCCCGCGCCTCCCGCGTCGCCGGCTGACCCGCGTCGCAGGCTGACCCGCGTCGCCGCTCGGCCGCGTCGCCGCCCGATCGGCCTCGCCGGCCGACCCGTCCGCCACAATGGACGCATGACGCGTTCCGTCGACCTCAACAGCGATCTCGGCGAGGCGTTCGGCGCCTGGGGGATGGGCGACGACGCCGCCATGCTGCGCGTGGTCACGAGCGCGAACGTCGCCTGCGGCTTCCACGCCGGCGACCCGACGACGATGCTCGCCACGTGCCGCACCGCCGCCGAGCGCGGCGTGGTGGTCGGCGCTCACGTCTCCTACCGCGACCTCGCGGGTTTCGGGAGGCGCGCGATGGAGGTGCCCGCCGCCGAGCTCCGCGACGAGGTGCTCTACCAGCTGTCCGCGCTCGCCGGGATCGCGCGGGCCGCGGGTTCCGCGGTCCGCTACGTGAAGCCGCACGGCGCCCTCTACAACCGGATCGTGTCCGACGAGGCCCAGGCCGGCGCCGTCGCCGAGGCCGTCGCGCTGTTCGACGACGGCCTCGCCCTCCTCGGTCTCGCCGGCTCTGCCATCGAGCGGGCTGCGGTCGACGCCGGCCTGCGCTTCGTCCGCGAGGCGTTCGTCGACCGGGCGTACCGGCCGGACGGCACGCTGGTGCCGCGCACGGAGCCCGGCGCCGTCCTCCACGACGGTGCGGGCATCGCCGAGCGCGCCCTCCGGCTCGCCGCCGAGGGCCGGGTGGCGGCCGTCGACGGCACCGATATCGCCGTGGAGGTCGACTCGCTCTGCGTGCATGGCGACACCCCCGGGGCGGTCGCGATGGCGGAGGCCGTTCGCTCGCGGCTCGACGAGGCCGGCATCCGCGTGGCGCCGTTCGCATGACGCGCCGCATCCTCCCCTCGGGCGAGCGGGCCCTGCTCGTCGAACTGCGCGGCCTGGAGGAGGTGCTCGCGCTGTATCCGGCGCTCGAGCGGAGCCGCCCGGCCGGCGTGGTCGACCTCGTGCCCGCGGCGAGGACCATCGGGGTCTCGCTGGACCCGCACCTCCTCCCGCCGGCGGCGGCCGCGGCCTGGCTCGAACGCACCCCGGCCGATCCGGCCCCGCGCGACGACGGGCCAGCCGTCGAGCTGACCGTGCGCTACGACGGCCCCGACCTCGCCGAGGTCGCCGCACTGCTCGGCGTCTCGGAGCGCGAGGTGGTGGCGCTCCACACCGGTTCGGTCTGGCGGGTGGCGTTCGGCGGCTTCGCCCCCGGGTTCGGCTATCTCGTGACCGGCCACGACCGCCTCCACGTGCCGCGCCGCAGCACCCCGCGCACCGCGGTCCCGGCGGGAGCCGTCGCACTGGCCGGCGAGTTCAGCGGCGTCTACCCGCGCGAGAGTCCGGGCGGCTGGCAGCTGATCGGCACGACCGACGCCGTGCTGTGGGACCCCGCCGCCGATCCGCCCGCCCTGCTGCGCCCCGGCGCCGTGGTGCGGTTCCGGGGGGCGTGATGAGCCTTCACGTGGTCGCACCCGGCCCGCTCGCCCTGGTCCAGGACCTCGGCCGTCCCGGCCTCGCCCACCTCGGCGTCAGCCCCTCCGGCGCGCTCGACCGCGGTGCTCTGACCCTGGCGAACCGGCTCGTCGGCAATCCGGAGGGCGCCGCGGCGCTGGAGCTGCTGATCGGCGGATTCGAAGCGCGGTTCGACGCGCCGACCTGGTTCGCCGTGACGGGGGCGGAGGCTGCCCTCACGCTGGACGGGCGCCCGCTCGATG
Organism: Leifsonia sp. KNZ12-8B; assembly: GCF_056755495.1. Lineage (NCBI taxonomy): Bacteria > Bacillati > Actinomycetota > Actinomycetes > Micrococcales > Microbacteriaceae > Leifsonia > Leifsonia sp. KNZ12-8B. Next base: position 10,728 of record NZ_JBPGXM010000069.1, on the reverse strand, counting down.
CGAACCTCCCGCACCGGGCCGAGGCGGGCCAGGTGCTGCGCATCGGCTCAGCGGTCGTCGGCCTCCGGCTCTACCTCGCGGTCCGCGGCGGTCTCGCGGTCGAGCCGGTGCTCGGCTCCCGGTCGCGGGACGTGCTCGCCTCGCTCGGGCCGGAACCGGTCGCCGCGGGCGACGTGCTGCCGGTCGGCGGGCCTCCCGCCGATCCGGTTCCGGCGATCGACGTCGTGCCGCTCGACCCGCCGTCGTCCGGCGCGGTGGAGGTGCACGCGCTCCGCGGGCCGCGCGCCGACTGGTTCACGCCCGCCGCGCTCGGCGCCTTCTACGGGAGCGGGTGGAGGCTCGCCGCCGACAGCAACCGCGTCGGCGCCCGCCTCGACCCGCCCGCAGGCGTCCCCGCTGACCTGCTCGCCCGCGCGGTCCGCGCCGAGCTGCCCAGCGAGGCGATGGTGGCGGGCTCGGTCCAGGTGTCACCTGACGGCCGGCCGACCGTGCTGCTCGCCGACCACCCGGTCACCGGCGGCTACCCGGTGATCGCCGTGGTGACCCGGGCCTCCCTCGACCGGTTCGCGCAGCTGCGGCCCGGTCAGGAGGTCGTGTTCCGGCACGCCTGACGGTCGCGGGGCGCGCCGCAGCGGCCGCGATCAGTCGCGTCGCGTCCCGGTCTGGAAGATGTTGCGCGCGGGCGGCGGCGACGGAACGCTCGTCTGGTCGGTCACGATCGGAGCGTTCGCGACGAAGGCGCGCAGCTCATCGCCCGCGACCGCCTTGGCCGGGTGCGGCCCGCTGGCGAGCAGCCGCGGCAGCCACTCCAGCGGCAGCGGCGAGTCGGAGCCGACGAGCACGACGTTGCCGAACCTCCTGCCCTTCAGCACCTGCGTCTCGGCGAGTGCCGCCACGTGCTCGACGACCGTGCCGAGCGTGGCGATCTGGCTGCGCGCGAACGAGAGGGGAGGCCCGTCCGCCACGTTGACGAGCACGATCCCGCCCGGCTTCAGCAGCGAGACCGCCGACCGGTAGAACTCGACGCTCGTCACGTGCGCGGGCGTGCGCGAGCCGCTGAAGATGTCGATCACGAGCAGGTCGACAGCGCCGCGCAGCCCGGCGGGCAGCTTGCCGACGACCTCCCGCGCATCCCCGTGCCGGATGCGGATGGAGGCGTACCGCGGCAGCGGCAGGTTCTCGCGCACGAGCTCCACCAGGCGCGACTCGAGCTCGACGACCTGCTGGCGCGAGCCCGGCCGGGTGTGCGCGATGTAGCGGGGGAGGGTCAGCGCGCCGGCGCCCAGATGCACGGCGGTGATGGGCTCGCCCGGCTCGCCGATCAAGTCGATGACGTTGCCCATCCGCTGGATGTACTCGAAGAACAGCTGGGAGGGGTCGTCGAGGTTGACGTGCGACTGCGGCGTCCCGTCCACCACGAGCTGGTAGGCCCCCGGCACGAACCGGTCGGGCTCGATCACCGCGAGGTAGCCGCTCTCACCGAGCACGACGGAGGGGTTCTGCGACACGACCTCCACCCTAACCGCCCGCCGAGTCGTGACATGTGGTCGCTTCTCGACGGCGGAACCCGCAACGACTCACGACTCGGCAGATCGCGGGAACGGGTGCACGATGGGCGCATGAACGGCGAACGGGTGCTGGTGACGGGCGGGTCCGGCTTCATCGGGGCGCACTGCGTGCTCGCGCTGCTGCAGGCCGGCTACGACGTCCGCACGACGATCCGCACACCGGCCAGGGCCGCCGACGTGCGGTCCCAGCTGCGCGCGGGAGGCGTCGACGACCCCGGCGACCGGCTCTCGTTCGCGGTCGCCGACCTGACCAGCGACGCCGGCTGGAGCGACGCGGTCGCCGGCTGCCGGCACGTGCTGCACGTGGCCTCCCCGTTCCCCCGGCGCCAGCCCAAGGACCCCGACGAGCTCGTCGTACCCGCGCGGGAGGGCGCCCTGCGGGTGCTGCGCGCGTCGCGTGACGCTGGTGTGCAGCGGGTGGTGCTCACCTCGTCCTTCGCGGCGATCGGATACGGCCATGCCCCCACCGACCGCGCCTTCACCGAGGAGGACTGGACCGAGCTCGACAGCGGCCGCCCGGTCAGCCCGTACGTGCGCTCCAAGACACTGGCCGAGCGGGCGGCATGGGACTTCATCGAGCGCGAGGGAGGTCCGCTCGAGCTGGCGACCGTCAACCCCGTCGGCGTGCTCGGCCCGGTGCTCGGCCCGGACGTGTCGAGCTCGGTCGAGCTGATCAGGCTGCTGCGGGAGGGACGCCTCCCGCGCCTCCCCGACGTCCACTTCGGCATCGTGGACGCGCGCGACGTCGCGTCCCTGCACCTCCTCGCGATGACGAGGCCTGAGGCGGCGGGCGAGCGCTTCCTCGCCATCGCGGGCGAGGTGATGAGCGCGCAGGAGGTCGCCCTCCTGATCCGCGGCCACCTCGGCGCCGCGGGCGGTCACCGCATCAGCACGAAGCTCATGCCGGACTGGGTGCTGAAGGCGGCCGCCCCGTTCAGCAGGCAGGTGCGCGACTCCCTCGGCGACATCGGGGTGGTGCGCAGGGCCTCCGGGGAGAAGGCCAGGAGGGTGCTCGGCTGGGAGCCGCGCAGCCGCGAGGAGGCCGTCATCGCGACCGTCGACACGCTCGCGGTGCAGCCCACGACGTAGGAATATCGGCCCGGCGCGGCGGGTTATACCCCATCGACGCGTTCTCGGTCAAGAAAAGACTGGACACGGCGCGTCCGATTGACATATAGTTGTTCTTTGCGCTCCCGGACACACTTCTGCCTTCATATTGCGGTCGGCTCTGTCTCCCACCCGCGCGCCTGGGCCCGGCTCCTCGGGTCAGATACGGCGACTGCGTGACCGGCCGGGAGCCCTCGTCCACACCCTCACCTGACCGACAGTAACTGGCCCGACGGGGCCCACGGAGGTTATTTCCTTGGCTGCTGCGCGCAACGCAACCAACCCTGACAAGACACCCAAGAACGGACGAGCCGCCTCTCGTCTCTCGTTCGCCAAGATCACGGACACCCTGACGGTTCCCGACCTGCTCGCCCTGCAGACCGAGAGCTTCGACTGGCTGGTCGGCAACGACGCGTGGAAGGCTCGCGTCGCCGAAGCCGAGGAGCAGGGTCGCCAGGATCTTCCCGCCGCGACCGGCCTCGAGGAGATCTTCGAGGAGATCTCGCCCATCGAGGACCTCGGCGAGACCATGCAGCTCTCCTTCACGAACCCGTTCCTGGAGGAGAAGAAGTACTCCATCGACGAGTGCAAGGAGAAGGGCAAGACCTACGCGGCCCCGCTCTACGTCGAGGCCGAGTTCATGAACCACCTCACCGGTGAGATCAAGACCCAGACCGTCTTCATGGGCGACTTCCCGCTCATGACCGAGAAGGGCACCTTCATCATCAACGGCACCGAGCGTGTCGTGGTGTCGCAGCTCGTCCGCTCCCCGGGCGTGTACTTCGAGGCCGCCGCCGACAAGACCTCCGACAAGGACATCTACTCGGCGCGCATCATCCCGAGCCGCGGTGCGTGGCTCGAGTTCGAGATCGACAAGCGCGACCAGGTCGGCGTCCGCATCGACCGCAAGCGCAAGCAGTCGGTCACGGTGTTCCTGAAGGCCCTCGGCCTCACCAGCGAGGAGATCCTCGCCGAGTTCGCCGGCTTCCAGTCCATCGAGGCCACCCTGGAGAAGGACACCGTCCTCACCAAGGAGGAGGCGCTCAAGGACATCTACCGCAAGCTGCGTCCGGGCGAGCAGGTCGCCGCCGAGGCCGCGCGTGCGCTCCTCGACAACTTCTACTTCAACCCGAAGCGCTACGACCTCGCCAAGGTCGGCCGTTACAAGATCAACCGCAAGCTCGGCCTCGAGGCCCCGCTCTCGGACTCGGTGCTGACCACCCAGGACATCATCGCGACGATCAAGTACCTGGTGTCGCTGCACGACGGCCAGACCACGATCAAGGGCCTCCGGAACGGCGAGCTGACCGACATCCGCATCGATGTCGACGACATCGACCACTTCGGCAACCGTCGCATCCGCGCCGTCGGCGAGCTCATCCAGAATCAGGTCCGCACCGGTCTCTCCCGCATGGAGCGCGTCGTCCGCGAGCGCATGACCACGCAGGACATCGAGGCGATCACCCCGCAGACCCTGATCAACGTGCGCCCCGTCGTCGCCGCGATCAAGGAGTTCTTCGGCACCTCGCAGCTGTCGCAGTTCATGGACCAGAACAACCCGCTCGCGGGCCTGACCCACAAGCGCCGCCTGTCGGCGCTGGGCCCCGGTGGTCTGAGCCGTGAGCGCGCGGGCGTCGAGGTCCGTGACGTGCACCCGTCGCACTACGGCCGCATGTGCCCGATCGAGACCCCTGAGGGCCCGAACATCGGCCTCATCGGCTCGCTCGCGTCGTTCGCGCGCATCAACTCCTTCGGCTTCATCGAGACGCCGTACCGCAAGGTCGTCGACGGCCGGGTCACCGACCAGATCGACTACCTGACGGCCTCCGAGGAGGACGACTTCGTCATCGCGCAGGCCAACGCGCCGCTCGACGCGAACGGCCACTTCACCGAGGAGCGCGTGCTCGCCCGGCAGAAGGGCGGCGAGGTCGACCTGATCCCCGCCGGCGAGATCGGCTACATGGACGTCTCCCCGCGCCAGATGGTCTCGGTGGGCACCTCGCTCATCCCGTTCCTCGAGCACGACGACGCCAACCGCGCGCTCATGGGCGCCAACATGCAGCGCCAGGCCGTGCCGCTCCTCCGCTCGGAGAGCCCGCTGGTCGGCACCGGCATGGAGGGCTACGCCGCGATCGACGCCGGTGACGTCGTCACCGCCGAGAAGTCCGGTGTGGTCTCCGAGGTCTCGGCCGACGCGGTCACCGTGATGGCGGACGACGGCACGTACCAGACGTACTACCTCCGCAAGTTCGACCGCTCCAACCAGGGCACGTCGTACAACCACCGCGTCGTCGTCGACGAGGGCGACCGGATCGAGGCGGGCGAGGTCGTCGCAGACGGCCCTGCCACCGAGAACGGCGAGCTCGCGCTCGGCAAGAACCTCCTCGTGGCGTTCATGCCGTGGGAGGGTCACAACTTCGAGGACGCGATCATCCTCAGCCAGAACCTGGTGAAGGACGACACCCTCTCCTCGATCCACATCGAGGAGTACGAGGTCGACGCCCGCGACACCAAGCTGGGCAAGGAGGAGATCACCCGCGACCTGCCGAACGTCAGCCCGGACCTCCTGGCCGACCTCGACGAGCGCGGCATCATCCGCATCGGCGCCGAGGTGCGCCCCGGCGACATCCTCGTCGGCAAGGTCACGCCGAAGGGCGAGACCGAGCTGAGCGCCGAGGAGCGCCTGCTCCGCGCGATCTTCAACGAGAAGAGCCGCGAGGTGCGCGACACCTCCCTCAAGGTCCCGCACGGCGAGGAGGGCACCATCATCGGTGTCAAGGTCTTCGACGCGCAGGACGGCGACGACGAGCTCGGCTCCGGCGTGAACCAGCGCGTGGTGGTCTACATCGCCCAGAAGCGCAAGATCACCGCGGGTGACAAGCTCGCCGGCCGTCACGGCAACAAGGGCGTCATCTCCAAGATCCTTCCGGTCGAGGACATGCCGTTCCTCGCGGACGGCACCCCGGTCGACGTGATCCTCAACCCGCTCGGCGTCCCCGGCCGCATGAACTTCGGCCAGGTGCTGGAGATCCACCTCGGCTGGATCGCCAAGAACGGCTGGAAGATCGACGGCTCCCCGGAGTGGGCGGCCCAGCTGCCCGAGGCCGCGCTGAGCGCCGAGCCGAACACCAAGGTCGCGACCCCGGTGTTCGACGGCGCGAAGGAGGACGAGATCGCGGGTCTGCTCGACTCGACGCTCCCGACCCGCGACGGCGACCGCCTCATCGGCGCCTCCGGCAAGACCCGCCTGTTCGACGGCCGCTCCGGCGAGCCGTACCCGGACCCTGTGTCGGTCGGCTACATGTACATCCTGAAGCTGCACCACCTGGTCGACGACAAGATCCACGCCCGCTCGACCGGCCCGTACTCGATGATCACCCAGCAGCCGCTCGGTGGTAAGGCGCAGTTCGGCGGTCAGCGCTTCGGCGAGATGGAGGTGTGGGCCCTCGAGGCGTACGGCGCCGCCTACGCCCTGCAGGAGCTCCTCACCATCAAGTCGGACGACATCCTCGGCCGCGTGAAGGTGTACGAGGCCATCGTCAAGGGTGAGAACATCCAGGAGCCGGGCATCCCGGAGTCCTTCAAGGTGCTCATCAAGGAGATGCAGTCGCTCTGCCTGAACGTGGAGGTGCTCTCGGCCGACGGCCAGGCGGTCAGCCTGCGCGACGCGGACGACGAGGCCTTCCGTGCGGCGGAGGAGCTCGGCATCAACATCTCCTCCCGCTTCGAGTCCTCGTCGATCGACGAGATCTAAGCGGCAGCCAGACCAACTGACGAATTTCTTCAACAGGAGAGAGTGAACACATTGCTCGACGCAACAACTTTTGACGAGCTGCGTATCGGCCTGGCCACCGCTGACGACATCCGTCGCTGGAGCTACGGCGAGGTCAAGAAGCCCGAGACGATCAACTACCGCACCCTGAAGCCCGAGAAGGACGGCCTCTTCGGCGAGCAGATCTTCGGCCCGTCGCGGGACTGGGAGTGCTCGTGCGGCAAGTACAAGCGCGTCCGCTTCAAGGGCATCGTCTGCGAGCGCTGCGGCGTGGAGGTCACCAAGTCCTCCGTCCGTCGTGAGCGCATGGGCCACATCGAGCTCGCCGCCCCGGTCACGCACATCTGGTACTTCAAGGGTGTGCCCAGCCGCCTCGGCTACCTGCTCGACATGGCGCCGAAGGACCTCGAGAAGGTCATCTACTTCGCCGCCTACATGGTGATCGAGGTGGACGATGACGGTCGCCACGCCGACCTCCCCGGCCTCGAGAACGAGCTGCGCCTCGAGATCAAGACGCTGTCCGACCAGCGCGACGCCCGCGTCGCCGAGCGTCTGCAGCGCCTCGAGACCGACCTCGCCGCACTGGAGGAGGAGGGCGCCAAGGCCGACCAGAAGCGCCGCGTCAAGGACACGGCCGAGAAGGAGATGGGCCAGCTCCGCAAGTCCTTCGACGAGGACATCGCCCGCCTCGAGCGCGTGTGGGAGTCGTTCCGCACCCTCAAGGTCGGCGACCTCAAGCCCGAGGATGCGGACTTCAACGAGCTCGTCGACCGCTACGGCCTGTACTTCGAGGCCTACATGGGCGCCGAGGCGATCAAGCGCCGCCTGCAGTCCTTCGACCTGAACGCCGAGGCCGACCTGCTCCGCGAGCAGATCGCCACCGGCAAGGGCCAGAAGAAGATCCGCGCCATCAAGCGCCTGCGCGTGGTGTCGTCGTTCCTGGCGACCGGCAACTCGCCGGCCGCGATGGTCCTCGACGTGGTCCCGGTCATCCCGCCGGAGCTGCGCCCGATGGTCCAGCTCGACGGTGGCCGCTTCGCCACCAGCGACCTGAACGACCTGTACCGCCGCGTGATCAACCGCAACAACCGCCTCCGTCGTCTGCTCGACCTCGGCGCGCCCGAGATCATCGTGAACAACGAGAAGCGCATGCTGCAGGAGGCCGTCGACGCGCTGTTCGACAACGGCCGCCGCGGTCGTCCCGTCACGGGCACCGGCAACCGCGCGCTCAAGTCCCTCAGCGACATGCTGAAGGGCAAGCAGGGCCGGTTCCGCCAGAACCTGCTCGGCAAGCGTGTTGACTACTCGGGCCGTTCGGTCATCATCGTGGGTCCGCAGCTCAAGCTGCACCAGTGCGGTCTGCCCAAGCAGATGGCGCTGGAGCTGTTCAAGCCGTTCGTCATCAAGCGCCTGATCGACCTGAGCCACGCTCAGAACATCAAGGCCGCGAAGCGGATGGTGGAGCGTTCGCGCCCGCAGGTGTGGGACGTGCTCGAGGAGATCATCCGCGAGCGCCCCGTGCTGCTGAACCGCGCCCCCACGCTGCACCGTCTGGGCATCCAGGCGTTCGAGCCGCAGCTCGTCGAGGGCAAGGCCATCCAGCTGCACCCGCTCGTCTGCGCCGCCTTCAACGCGGACTTCGACGGTGACCAGATGGCCGTGCACCTCCCGCTGTCGGTGGAGGCCCAGGCCGAGGCCCGCATCCTGATGCTCGCCTCGAACAACATCCTGAAGCCGTCCGACGGCCGCCCGGTCACCCTGCCCTCGCAGGACATGATCATCGGTCTGCACCACCTCACCACCGTCCGCGAGGGCGCCGTGGGCGAGGGGCGCGCGTTCTCCTCGGTCTCCGAGGCGATCCTCGCCAAGGACCAGGGCACGCTGCACCTGAACGCCAAGGTCAAGATCCGTCTCGACAACTACGTGCCGTCCGACGCGGCGGACACGGGTGCCGAGCCGATCACCGCGATCGTGGAGACGACCCTCGGCCGCGCCCTCTTCAACGAGGCGCTGCCGGCGGACTACCCCTACGTGGAGGCCGTCGCCGACAAGGGCACGATCTCGTCGATCGTGAACGCCCTGGCGGAGCGGTACCCGAAGGTGGAGGTCGCCGCCGCGCTCGACCGGATCAAGGACGCCGGCTTCTACTGGGGCACCCGCTCGGGCGTCACGGTGTCGCTGTCCGACATCCTGACCCCGCCGAACAAGGCGCAGATCGTCTCCGGCTACGAGCAGAAGGCGGCCAAGATCAACGCCGAGTTCGAGAAGGGTCTCACGACCGACCTCGAGCGTCGCCAGGAGCTGGTGAAGATCTGGACCGAGGCCACCAACGAGGTCGCCGAGGCCATGCGCGCCAACTTCCCGGAGGACAACACCATCAACCGCATGGTGACGTCCGGTGCCCGTGGTAACTGGCTGCAGGTCCGCAACATCGCCGGTATGCGCGGTCTGGTGAACAACCCGAAGGGTGAGATCATCCCGCGTCCGATCATCTCCTCGTACCGCGAGGGTCTGTCGGTGGCGGAGTACTTCATCGCGACGCACGGTGCCCGCAAGGGTCTGGCCGACACGGCCCTCCGTACGGCGGACTCGGGCTACCTGACCCGTCGTCTGGTGGACGTCTCGCAGGATGTCATCATCCGCGAGGACGACTGCGGCACGACCAAGGGCCTCGACCTGCCGATCGCGACGGTCGGCGCCGACGGCACGCTCACGCGTGACCCGAACGTCGAGAACTCGGTGTTCGCCCGCACGCTCGCGGCCGACGCCGTGGGCTCGAACGGCGACGTCGTGGCGAAGGCCGGAGACGACGTGGGCGACGTGCTCATCGACAAGCTGGTCGCGGCCGGCGTGACCGACATCAAGGTCCGCTCGGTGCTCACCTGCGAGTCGGCGGTCGGCGTCTGCGCCGCCTGCTACGGCCGTTCGCTCGCGACCGGCAAGCTCGTGGACATCGGCGAGGCGGTCGGCATCATCGCCGCCCAGTCGATCGGCGAGCCCGGCACGCAGCTGACGATGCGTACCTTCCACACCGGTGGTTCGGCCTCCGCGGACGACATCACCCAGGGTCTGCCGCGCGTCCAGGAGCTGTTCGAGGCCCGTACCCCGAAGGGTGCGTCGCCGATCGCCGAGGCCGCCGGCCGCATCGTCATCGAGGAGACGGACAAGTCCCGCAAGGTCATCCTGACCCCGGACAACGGCGACGAGCCGCACGTCTACCCGGTGCTGAAGCGCTCGACCCTCCTGGTGGAGGACGGGCAGCACGTCGAGCTCGGCCAGCAGCTGATCGTCGGAACGGTCGACCCGAAGGAGGTCCTCCGGGTCAAGGGCGTCCGCGAGGTGCAGAAGCACCTGGTGGGCGGCGTCCAGGGCGTCTACCGCTCGCAGGGCGTGCCGATCCACGACAAGCACATCGAGGTCATCGTCCGCCAGATGCTCCGCAAGGTCACCGTCGTCGACCACGGCGACACCGACCTGCTGCCGGGTGAGCTCGTCGACCGCTCGCGGTACAACGAGATCAACCGCGCTGCGCTGCAGGAGGGCAAGAAGACGGCGTCCGCCCGTCAGGAGGTCATGGGTATCACCAAGGCCTCGCTGGCGACCGAGTCGTGGCTGTCGGCCGCGTCCTTCCAGGAGACCACCCGCGTCCTGACGCAGGCGGCCATGGAGGGCAAGTCCGACCCGCTGATCGGTCTCAAGGAGAACGTCATCATCGGAAAGCTCATCCCGGCCGGCACGGGCCTGTCCCGCTACCGGAACGTCACGGTGGAGGCGACCGAGGAGGCCAAGGCGGAGCGGTACCCCAACCGCATCTTCGCCGACGACTCCGCGTTCAGCGAGAACGACCTGAGCTTCGTCGACTTCGACAGCTTCAGCTCGGACGACTACACCCCGGGCACCTACAACTGATAGGCGCCTGACCACGAAGGCCCCCGGCTTCTGCCGGGGGCCTTCGTCGTTCCCGGGCCTCCGGCGTCTGGGACAATGGACCCATGTGGCGCCAGCTCCTCGAGTACACCGATAACGCGGGCCGCGCGATGGTCGGCTTCGCCGGCGTCGCGCTGGTCGTCGCGATCGTCAGCTTCGTCGTGGGCATCAGCCAGGCCGTCGCCGGGCACGCGGCGAGCACCCTCCCGTACTGGCTGACGACGATGGGATGCGCGGTCGTGGCGGGCATCCTCGTCTTCCTCGCCAGCCGCCGCGGCCGCCTCCGCTGACCCCGCCCGCGGGGGGGGGGGGGGGGGGGGGGGGGGGGGGGGGGGGGCGGCCGGGGGGGGGGGG
>NZ_JBPGXM010000068.1:0-20282 GCF_056755495.1 Leifsonia sp. KNZ12-8B | reverse complement strand
ACGCGATCCACGCGAGTGAAGGGGCCCGGCGGGATGACCGCCGGGCCCCTTCCGCGTCAGGTCGCCTGCCCCGTGATGGTCGCGACAGCGTCGGCGGCTCGCAGGTAGAGGACGCGTTCGCTGCCGTCGGGGAACCGCCTGAAGCCGAAGCGCTCGTAGAAGGCCACGGCGCGGTCGCCCTTTGCGTGGACGATGACCGCGCGCATCCCGATCGTCTCGGCGACGCGGACGGACTGGAGGACCGCATGCTGCAGAAGAGACGAGCCGAGGCCCTTTCCAGCGTGCCGGCGATCCACCGCCAGCCGGCCGATGAGGACGACCGGGATGGGGTCGGGCATGTTGCGCGAGAGCGCGCCCGGCGCGTCCTTGCGCACCAGCGAACTCGCGGCGAGGCAGTAGAAGCCGGCGACGTGACCGGTGTCCGCGGTCACCGAGACGAACGTGCGAGAGGCGCCCCCGGCCTCGTTGTGGCGAGCCCACCCGCGGAGCCAGCGATCGAGAGCGCCGTTGCCGCACTCGAAGTCCGAGGTGATGTCGCCGGCCTTCAGCGCGCGCGGGGCGTGGTAGCTGCTCACTGTGGGTGGTGCTTCTCGGTGCGGGTCAGTCGATGAACACCGACGGACGGCGGAGGAGGTCGGCGAGTCCGTCGATCGTCGCTGCCGGCTCGTCGAGGAGCGCCGCGAAGCGGTCGAACGCCTCGGCCTCGAGCTGCAGCTCGCGCTCGCGGCGGATGACCTCCGCCGCTCGCTCGGTGAGCGCCGTCGTGGCGAAGTCGGACACATTCCGGCCTTCGATCGCGGCGGCCTGCTCGATGAGCTCCTTCTGGTGCCCGCTCACGCGCAGCTCGAGCCGCTTGTCCTTCGTGGTCGCCATCCTCCTAGTGTACGGCAGATTTCCGTACACGCACCCCACTACGACGCCAGCGCCCCGCGCCCCACCCCGAGCATCCCCTCCACCGCTCGCGCCAGCAGCGGGCCGCGGTCGCCGGCGCCTCCCCAGCGCACGAGGCCCTGAGCGTTGAGTCCGTCGATCATGCCGAGGAGCTGCCAGGCGGTCGCGGCTGGGTCGTCGACGGTGAAGACGCCCGTCGCGGCGCCCTCCTCGATGACGGCGCGGATCACGGACTGCCACGCGTCCATCTGCTCCCGCACCGCGCCCGCCAGCGCGTCGTTGCGGCGGCCGAGGGCCCACGCCTCCACCCAGACCACCGTGACCTCGTCGCGCGTGCCGTCGAGCAGCGTGGCGACCAGGGCGGCGACGCGGGAGGTCGGGTCGGGAATGGCGTCGAGCATCGCCCGCACCTCCGCGAGCTCGACGGAGACGACCGAGGAGAAGGCCGAGGCGACCAGCTCGTCCATCACCGGGTGGTAGTGCGCGACCAGGGCGGGCGTCACGCCGGCGCGGGCCGCGACGCCGCGCAGCGTCACCGCGGTGAGCCCCTCGGCGAGCGCCAGGGCGCTGGCGGTGGCGGCGAGCTCGGCGCGGCGCTCGGCCGGCGGTCGGCGGCGGGTCGGAGGCTGCGCTGCTCTTGACATCGTGCGATCAGTATAGGTAGTTTCGTGCCGTTGTTGATCGCACGATCAACAATCAGCCCACGCACCGACGCACGGAGGCCACCATGACCTGGCGCATGCCCGCCGAGACCGCACCCCACGAGCGCACCTGGATGGCCTTCCCCCGCGCGGGCCTCACCCTCGGCGACGACGCCGCCTCCGCCGAGGAGGCCTACGCCGCCTGGACCGCCGTCGCCCACGCGACCGCCGAGTTCGAGCCGGTCACGATGGTCGTCGACCCGTCGGAGCGCGAGCGCGCCCGGCGCATGCTCGGCTCGCACATCGAGCAGGTGGAGGCGCCGCTCGACGAGTTCTGGATGCGCGACTTCGGCCCGACCTTCGTCGTCGACGACGAGCGCCCCGGCGTGCTCGGCGCCGTCGACTGGGTGTTCAACGGCTGGGGCGACCCGGCGTGGGCCGAGTGGGAGAAGTCGGCCGAGATCGCGCGCTTCGTCGCCGAGCGCACGGGCGCCGAGCTCGTCAGCTCCCTCCTCGTCAACGAGGGCGGCGGCATCCACGTCGACGGCGCGGGCACCGTGCTCGTCACCGAGACCGTGCAGCTCGATCCGCGCCGCAACCGCTACGCCGACAAGGCCAGGGTGGAGGCGGAGCTCGCCCGCACGATCGGCGCCACCCACGTGGTCTGGCTGCCCCGCGGCCTGACCCGCGACTACGACGACTTCGGGACGAACGGCCACGTCGACATCGTCGCGACCATCCCCTCCCCCGGCCGCCTGCTGCTGCATACCCAGCGCAACCCCGAGCACCCCGACCACGCCGTCAGCCGCGAGCTGCGCGCGCTGCTCGCCGACACGACCGACGCGGCGGGCCGCGGCTGGGACATCATCGACCTCCCGGCGCCCGAGACGCTGCGCGATGAGGAGGGCTTCGTCGACTGGAGCTACGTGAACCACCTCGTGGTCAACGGCGGCGTGATCGCGTGCGGCTTCGGCGAGGAGCGCGCCGACGCGGAGGCGACCGAGATCCTCGAAGCCGCCTACCCCGGCCGCCGGGTCAGCATGATCGACTCGCGCCCGATCTTCGCGCGCGGCGGCGGCATCCACTGCATCACGCAGCAGCAGCCGGCCCTCCCGAAGGCGGTGAGCGAGTGAGCATCGACGTCGTCGAGGCCGGGATCGCCGAGCTGCGGGAGGCCCTCGAGGCGGGTCGCACCACCGCCGTCGAGCTGGTGACCGCCTACCTCGCCCGCATCGACGCCTACGACAGCGCCGGCCCACGGCTGAACGCGGTCGTCGTCCGCAACCCGGACGCCCTGGAGGAGGCGCGCGCCTCCGACGCGCGCCGGTCCCGCGGCGAGACGCTCGGCCCGCTCGACGGCATCCCGTATACCGCCAAGGACAGTTACCTCGCGAAGGGCCTCACGGCCGCGGCGGGCTCGCCCGCGTTCGAGCACCTGGTCGCCCAGCGCGACGCCTTCACGATCGAGCGCCTGCGGGCGGGAGGCGCGATCCTGCTCGGCCTCACCAACATGCCCCCGATGGCCAACGGCGGCATGCAGCGCGGCGTCTACGGCCGCGCCGAGAGCCCGTACAACGGCGAGTATCTGACGGCCGCCTTCGGCTCGGGGTCCTCCAACGGCTCCGGCACGGCGACGGCGGCGAGCTTCGCGGCGTTCGGCCTCGGGGAGGAGACCTGGTCGTCGGGCCGGGCCCCGGCCTCCAACAACGCCCTCTGCGCCTACACGCCGTCGCGCGGTGTCATCTCGGTGCGCGGCAACTGGCCGCTGGTGCCGACGATGGATGTCGTCGTGCCGCACACGCGCACCATGGCGGACCTGCTGGAGGTGCTCGACGTGATCGTCGCGGACGACGCCGAGACGCGCGGCGACTTCTGGCGCGCCCAGCCCTGGGTGCCGATCCCCGCCGCATCGACGCTGCGGCCGGCGTCGTACCCGGTCGTCGCCGCCGACGCGTCGCTGGCGGGCGCGCGGGTCGGCATCCCGCGCATGTACATCAATGCCGACCCCGAGGCCGGCACGGCCGAGCACCCGGGCATCGGCGGCCCGACCGGGCAGCGGATCGAGACGCGCCCCTCCATCGTGGAGCTGTGGGAGGCCGCCCGCCGCGACCTCGAAGCCGCCGGCGCGACCGTGGTCGAGACCGACTTCCCGGTGGTGTCGAACTACGAGGGCGACCGGCCGGGCGCGCCGACCGTCTTCACCCGCGGACTCGTCTCGCCCGAGTACCTGCACCGCGAGATCGTCGACCTCTCCGCGTGGGCGTGGGACGACTTCCTGCGCGCCAACGGCGACCCGGCCCTCTCGACCCTCGCGGACGTGGACGGCGCGACCATCTTCCCCGCGCCTCCCGGAGCTCTGCCCGACCGGTACACCGGCTTCGACGACGACATCGCCGAGTACCCCGCGTGGGTGCGGGAGCACCCCGGAACGACGCTGACCGACATCCCGGAGCTGGAGGCCGGGCTCCGCGGCCTCGAAGAGACCCGCCGCGTCGACCTGGAGCAGTGGATGGACGCGAACGGCCTCGACGCCGTCGTCTTCCCCGCCGTCGCCGACGTCGCCCCGGCCGACATGGACGTGAACCCCGCCTCGGCCGACCTCGGCTGGCGCAACGGCGTGTGGGTGGCGAACGGCAACCTCGTGCCGCGGCACCTCGGCATCCCGACCGTGACCGTGCCGCTGGGCACCATGCCCGACACCGGGATGCCCGTCGGCCTCACCTTCGCCGGGCGCGCCTACGACGACACGCGCCTGCTCGCGCTGGCCGCCGCCTTCGAGCGCCTCGCCCCGCGCCGCACCGAGCCCCCGCGCACCCCGCGCCTCTAGCAGCCGAGCACAGGAAAAATGTCGCGATTCGGCGCGACCGGCGACGATTTTCCTGTGCTCGGCGGCTGGCGGGGTCCCTCTCGAGAGGGAGGCGGATGCGGCTCGCGGGGGACGCGGCGGCGACCGGGCGGCTGCGAGCGTTGAGGCATGGTCTCCTCCACCCGCCTCGTGCGCACCGCCCTCGCCGTCTCCCTCGTCGCCGCCCTCGCCGGGATCACCACTGGCTGCAGCTCCGCGCAGCTCGCCGACCCGCTCGCGAGCGGATCCGGCGCGAACGGAGGCGACGCCGCTGCCGCGCCCCGGCTCCCGTCGGTCTCGTCCGCCGACCAGCTGACCGACGACGACGGTTACATCCCCGACGGCTCCTCGCTGGCCCTCGACAGCGACCTGCCCGCGGTGACGCGCCTCGACCCGGAGCTGCGCGACGCCCTCCGCGCCGCCGATGACGCCGCCGAGCAGCGCGGCACCGAGCTCACGATCGCCGACGGCTGGCGGTCCGAGCGCTACCAGGAGTACCTGTTCGCGCAGGCGGTGGAGCAGTACGGCAGCGAGGAGGAGGCGTCCCGCTGGGTCAAGCGCGGCACCGACTCCGCCCACGTCTCCGGCGACGCCGTCGACATCGCGACCGCCGACGGCATGGACTTCCTCACCCGCTTCGGCGCGGACTGGGGTCTCTGCCAGGCCTACGCGAACGAGGCGTGGCACTTCGAGCTGCTGACCGAGCCAGGCGGAGAGTGCCCGGCGCCGGCGGCGGACGGGCGCGGATAGGGCTCCACCGCCCCCGCTAAGCTTGACGCGTGTCCAAGGTTCTGAGCAGTCTTCCGGTCGGTGAGCGAGTCGGGATCGCGTTCTCGGGGGGTCTCGACACCTCCTGCGCGGTCGCGTGGATGCGTGAGAAGGGTGCGATCCCCTGCACCTACACCGCCGACATCGGGCAGTACGACGAGCCGAACATCGACGAGGTCCCCGGCCGCGCCCGGGAGTACGGCGCCGAGATCGCGCGCCTGGTCGACGCCAAGCGCGCGCTCGTCGAGGAGGGTCTCATCGCCCTGCAGTGCGGCGCCTTCCACATCCGCTCCGGCGGCAAGACGTACTTCAACACCACCCCGCTCGGCCGCGCGGTCACCGGCGTCATGCTGGTGCGCGCGATGATGGAGGACGGGGTCGAGATCTGGGGCGACGGCTCCACCTACAAGGGCAACGACATCGAGCGGTTCTACCGCTACGGCCTGGTCGCCAATCCGCGCCTGCGCATCTACAAGCCGTGGCTCGACTCCGCGTTCGTGGAGGAGCTGGGCGGCCGCACCGAGATGAGCGAGTGGCTCGTCGCGCGCGGCTTCCCGTACCGCGACCCGAGCGAGAAGGCGTACTCGACCGACGCCAACATCTGGGGCGCCACGCACGAGGCCAAGCGCCTGGAGGAGCTGGACGCCGGCCTCGACATCGTCGACCCGATCATGGGCGTCGCCGCCTGGCGGGAGGACGTCGAGGTCGCTCCCGAGACCGTCTCGGTCCGCTTCGAGGCGGGCCGGCCGGTCGCCATCAACGGCGTCGTGTTCGACGACCCGGTGGCCCTGGTGCTGGAGGCGAACGCGATCGGCGGACGGCACGGGCTCGGCGCCTCCGACCAGATCGAGAACCGCATCATCGAGGCCAAGAGCCGCGGCATCTATGAGGCCCCGGGAATGGCGCTGCTGCACATCGTGTACGAGCGCCTCCTCAACGCCATCCACAACGAGGACACGGTCGCGAACTACCACAACGAGGGCCGCCGCCTCGGCCGCCTGATGTACGAGGGCCGCTGGCTCGACCCGCAGTCGCTCATGCTGCGCGAGTCGCTGCAGCGCTGGGTCGGCTCTGCGATCACGGGCGAGGTCACCCTCCGCCTGCGCCGCGGCGACGACTACACGATCCTCGACACGACCGGCCCGGCGCTCAGCTACCACCCGGACAAGCTGTCGATGGAGCGCGTCGGCAACGCCGCCTTCGGCCCGGGCGACCGCATCGGCCAGCTGACCATGCGCAACCTCGACATCGCCGACTCCCGCTCGCGCCTGGAGCAGTACGCGGCGGCCGGCCTCATCGGCGGCCCGACCGCCGAGCTGGTCGGCGCTCTGGAGGAGGGCAGCGCCCGCTCGATCCTCGAGGTGGATGTCGCACCCGCCGACGACGAGCTCTCGCGCGAGATCGACGCGAGCTCGGAGGGCGCCGCGTTCGACTCCGGCACCGACTGACCATCCGCTTGTCACAACACGCCGTCCGGGCCTCGGCCCGGACGGCGTGTTGCGTCAACTCGTCGCACAAGCGACGGCTCGTAGGATGAGGGCATGAACAGCGACGGTGTCGAGGCGGAGGTGCACCGCCCCGAGAACTGGCCCCTCGGCCGGCTGCTCGGCGCCGCCTCCCGTGCCGTCGAGCGCGCCTGGGCCGACGCCCTGGAGGCCCGGGGCCTCACCCACGCCGGCCTGATCGTGCTGCACCTGCTCGAGAACGGCGTCGACTCGCAGGCCGACCTGGCCCGGATCGCCCAGGTGGAGGCGCAGACCATGTCGCGCACGGTCGACCGGCTGGAGCGGGAGGGACTCGTCACCCGCACCCCCGACCCGCGCGACCGCCGCCGCCACGTCCTGGCGATCACCCCGGCCGGACGCGACGCCTTCGCGGGCGTCAGCGGCCTGGAGGACGAGGTGTTCCCCGAGGTCGACGACCGCGACGCCCTGCGGCGAGCGCTCATCCAGATCGTGGCGGCGGAGTCGCTGCCCGGCCGCTAGACCCCGAAGGTCGCCAGCCAGGCGTCGACCACCGGGATGTCGACCCGCTGGTAGCCGCCGAGGTACCGGCAGTTGTCGGTGTAGCCGTAGCTCGTCACGGCGACCAGCTGGTCGCCGAGGAACACGGGGCCGCCCGAGTCGCCGAAGCAGGTCCCGCCGGTTCCGCGCGTGTCGTTCGGGTTGCCGTTGGTCTGCAGGATCTGCGGCGTCAGCTTCTGGCCGGGCATGTCGACGTAGCGGCGCAGGAGCGGGTAGCTCATCGGCTGCGGCTTCTGCGGGCCGGTCTCCGGCTTGCGGACCTCGGTCCCGTAGCCGACCGCGGTGAACAGGGTCTTCGACAGGTCGCTCTTCTTGATCGCGTCCAGCGTGCCGACGGGCGCGATCTGCGGGTACCCGGTTCCATGCGAGGCGACGGGCTGGTCGAGCACGATGACGCCGACGTCGTTCCAGTTGGCGGTGTCGGTGAAGTCCGAATAGTCCGGATGCGTGTACGCCGTTCCCGAGATGTAGCCGGCGGCGGCGATCTCGGCGGCGGTGAACCCGACGCTCGGGTCGGCGGCGACCGGGAACGGCGCGGGCGGCTGCTCGGCGATCACGGAGTCGAACGTGACGAGCGTCTTGCCCAGCGTTCCGGAGGTGCAGTGCGCGGCGGTCAGCACGACGGTCGGCGACACCAGCGTCGCCGAGCAGCGGAAGCGCCCGTCGGCGTCGTAGAACAGGATCAGACCGACGTCAGGGTGCTTGTCGCCGTCGGCGAGCCCACCCGTGCTGGCGACGGCGGGTGTGCCGACGGCCAGTCCGGCGAATGCGGCCAACGCGATGGCGGCGGCCAGGATTCTCTTGCGCATGGATCCCCCTTTGGATCTCGGAGCGGTTTCGATCCTCCGAGTATGCCCATCCCTCGGACGGGGGCCAAGCACCGGCGGCCGCAGCCGCTCACGCGTCCTTCGGAATCCGCACCTTCAGACTGCGCGGGTCGATCCACGTCTTGAGGGCGGAGGCGCGGCCGAACAGGTCGCCGTCGAGCTCGACCTCCTGCGGCCGGCTGAGCCGGAGCACGAACTCGCGGCCCTTGAGGTAGTTCATCGCCCGCACCTCCTTGTCGGCGCCCATCAGCCGGCGGCCGACGGAGGTGCGGCGCATGATGCCGTTCTCCCAGAAGATCTTGACGATGATCTGCACCCAGCCGACGAACCCCTCCGGCCGCAGCACGACGATGTCGAACTCGCCGTCGTCGACCGCCGCCTCCGGGAGCAGGAGGATGTTCGCCGGGAGGCTGCCGCAGTTGCCGATCAGCACGGTGTGGGCGCGCATCCCGTGCACCCGGCCGCCGTCGAGCTGGTAGCGCAGCCGCAGCTCGTTCTTGTCGCGCAGCACCTTGGCGATGGCCTTCACGTAGGCGAGCCAGCCGGCCTTGGCCTTGAGGTCGTCGTCGGTCGCCGCGATCATCTGCGCGTCGATGCCGAGCCCGGCCATCACCAGGTAGGCGTGGCGGCGGGTGCGGCCGTCGCCCTCGCGCAGCTCGGCGACGCCGACGTCGATCGGCCGGTCGTCGCCGTTCAGCGCGGTGTCGAGGGCGTGGTCGACGTCGTCGAGCGTCAGGTCGAGGTTGCGGGCCAGGAGGTTGCCGGTCCCGCTGGGCAGCAGCGCGAGCGGCGTATCCGTGCCGCGCAGCACCTCCGCGACCGTTCGCACGGTTCCGTCGCCGCCCGCGGCGATCACCACGTCGGCGCCGCGGTCGAGCGCCTCGCGCGCCTGGCCGGTGCCGGGGTCCTCCGCGGTGGTCTCGATCCAGAGCGTGGGCTCCCAGCCCCAGCGCTCCTCGGCGGCCGACAGGGCGGCGCGCAGGGCGTCCGCATCGACCTTGACGGGATTGACGACGATCGCGGCGATGCTCATGCGGTCCCTTCGGGTGTGGCGGGCCCCGGTGCAGGGCGGTGGAGGCTGCGGCGCGGTGCCTCCCGACAGTACCTGCGGGGCGACCCTGGGGGAACCCGCTCCGCTGTCATGCCAGGCTGGGGGGATGCACCACCTGCTCGACAATCCCGCCTGGCACGCCCTCACCGGCGCGCACCGCTCCCTCTCCGTCGGCGACGACCGCGCCCGGCGCTACCGCGCGGATGTCTCCCCGTTCGCCGCGGTGGCCGATCCCGGCGACCCGGCGGCGTTCGACCACCTCGGGCGGGTGGTCGGCGCCGGCGCGACCGTCGGCGTCTTCGCGGACGAGCCTCCCGCCGGCTGGGAGACGCTGGGCGCGTACGACGCGGTGCAGTACGTCTACGAGCGACCCGAGGCGCCGGTGCTTCCCGCGCTGGAGGGCGGGGAGGCCCGCCTGGTCGCACTCGGCGACGCCGATGTGCCGGAGGCCCTCGACCTGGTCGAGCGGACGCGGCCCGGCCCCTTCCTGGAGCGGACCATCGAGTTCGGCGGCTACCGCGGCGTGCGCGTCGGCGGCCGGCTCGCGGCGATGGCGGGGCAGCGGATGCGGCCGGAGGGGTGGTGCGAGGTCAGCGCGGTGTGCGCCGATCCCGCGTTCCGCGGGCGGGGGTACGCGGCCCAGGCGATGGCGGCGGTGATCGCCGGGATCGTCGCGCGCGGTGAGCGGCCGTTCCTGCACGTCGAGGCCGCGAACGACCGGGCCGTCGCCGTGTACGAGCGGCTCGGCTTCCGGGCGCGCCGGGCGGTCTCGATCCTGGTGTGCCGGGCGGGCTAGCCCGCTACTTCTTCTCGCCGCCCTTGCCCTTGCCGCTGTTGCTGCCGGGGCCGCTGCCGGAGGTGTCCTTCGGCGCCTTCGCGGGGCCGGCGGGCTTCTCGGCCTTCTCAGGCTTCGCCGGCTTGTCGGCCGGGCCGCCGGGGCCGCTGTTGTCCTGACCGCTTCCGCCGTTGCCGCTGCTGTCGTCGACGGTCTGCTGCGTGTCCTCCGCCGGCGCCTGGTCCTCGGGCACCACCGCGGGCGCGACCGTCGCGGGAGGCGCCACCACCGTCGGCGTCGGACGCGGCGTCCGCACCGTCTCCGGACCCTCCGCCGCGGGCGCCAGGAGGCTGCCGAAGACCAGCGTGGCGGCCGCGATCGCCGCGATGCCCGCGCCGAGCCCCAGCCCGAGCGCGGCGCGGCGCCGACGCGTGCGGCGCGGTCTCGCCAGCAGCGCGGTGGGCGCGGTCGGCCCCGTCGGCGCGACCGGTGAGCTCACCGACATCGGCGAGGTCGGCGAGACCGGTGAGCTCACCGACATCGGCACGGTCGCGACCGACGCCGCGGCGGCACCGCCGATCACGGTCACCCCGGCGGACACGCCGCCGAGCACGCGCGTGTCCTCCGGCTCCTCCGCGGCGTCCGGCATCCACCCGGCGAGCTGCGGTGCGAGCTCCCGCGCCATGATCGCGGTCTCGAGGGCGGTCGGCCGCAGCGCCGGGTCGCGGGCGGTCATGGCGGCGAGCAGGCCGCGCCAGTCCTCGGGGAGGCTCCCCGG
This sequence comes from Leifsonia sp. KNZ12-8B, assembly GCF_056755495.1. Lineage (NCBI taxonomy): Bacteria > Bacillati > Actinomycetota > Actinomycetes > Micrococcales > Microbacteriaceae > Leifsonia > Leifsonia sp. KNZ12-8B. The sequence continues at coordinate 9,682 of NZ_JBPGXM010000068.1, read as the reverse complement.
GATCCGCGGGTCGCGCGTGATACGGGCCGCCACCGCCTCCACGGGCGTTCCGGGGAACTCGGTGCGACCGGTCAGCGCCTCCAGCACCACCAGGCCGAGGGCGTAGATGTCGGCGGGAGGTCCGGCCTGCGCACCCGACGCCTGCTCCGGGCTGAGGTAGGCGGCCGTGCCGATGATCGTGCCGACGGTGGTCAGGCGCTCGGCACCGACGAGGTGCGCGATGCCGAAGTCCGCGAGTTTGACGACCGGCCGTCCGCCCGGCACGGCCGGGTCGGCGACGAGGATGTTCGCCGGCTTCAGGTCGCGGTGCACCATCCCGGCCTCGTGCACGGCGACGAGCGCCTCCGCGATGTCGGTGGCGATCGTCGTGGCCAGTTCGGGCGCGATCGGGCCCTCGGCCATGCGGGACCGCAGGTCGCTGCCGTCCACGAGCTCCAGCACGAGGAAGGTCGGGGTGGTGTCGCCCTCCGCCGCCAGGTGCGCGTCGTGCAGCGCGACGAGGTTCGGGTGGCTGAGCCGGCCCAGCAGAGTGGCCTCCGCGCGGCGGCGGGCGTCGTCGACGGCGGTGCCCGCGGGGAAGAGCTTGACGGCGACGGCGCGACCCAGCTGCGTGTCGATGGCGCGGTGCACCGACGCCATGCCGCCGCGGCCGAGCCGTTCGTGCAGCTCGTACCGGCCGAGCAGGAGTCCGTCTTCCACGTCGCGCAGCTTACGCGCCCCGCGGAGGCGCGCCACCGGTCGCCGTGAAAACGCCGACAGTCGGGGCCGACCCGGTTGCGCGCTCGCGCCGGAAGGGCATCAGTGGGAGAGGTGGAGCACGTACCGGAGCCGACGCAGCCGCAGCAGGGGCCTGCGGACGCGCCGCGCCCCGACAGCGACGTCCTCGAGGCGCTGCAGGTCTACCGGGCCGCCGAGGCCGCGATGCGGCGCAGGACGGGCGCCGCGATGGGGATCGGCGACAACGACCTCCTGGCGCTTCGGCTCATCCTCGACAACACCGCCGCCGGCCGGCCCACCGTCCCGAAGGATGTGAGCGCCTATCTCGGCGTCTCCAGCGCCTCCACCAGCGCCCTGATCGACCGGCTCGTCCGGGGCGGATTCGTCGAGCGGCGCCAGAGCCTCGTGGACAAGCGCTCGACCGAGCTCGTCCCCACCACCGCGGCCCTCGGCGACACCGGCCCGCTGCTCGCCGCCGCGCAGGAGCAGATCGCGGCGGCCACCGCCGAACTCAGCCCCGACGAGGCGCAGACGGTCACGCGCTTCCTGCTGAAGATGCGCGAGACGGTGGACCGGATCTCGTCGCGGTCGGCGCGAAAATAGGCCGAAGCACTGCCCAAGTCAAGGGGATTGCTAGGCAGATGAACGAGTTGTTTGGTGGATCGTGTCAAGGAAAGGACACTTCTCCATGAACATCCTGCTCATCATCATCGCCATCATCGCGATCATCCTCCTGCTCACCGGTGGTTTCGTGCAGTCGTTGAACTTCCTCCTGTGGGTCGGCATCATCCTGCTCGTCCTCGCGGTGATCGTCTGGCTGGTACGGCTGCTGACCGGCAGCCGCCGGGTCTAGAAGAGGCTCTCCCATGAGCCTCGGCACGGGGATCGTGCTGTTCGTCATCGGCGCCGTCCTCGCGTTCGCCCTCAACGTCCAGGTCGACTGGATCGACCTCCACCTGGTGGGCTACATCCTGATGATCGCCGGCGCTGTCGGCATCATCATCGGGATCGTGCTGCTCACCCGGCGTCGCAGCTCCGTGGCGACGACGCGCTCGGCGGTCGATCCTGCGACCGGCGAGCGGGTCACCCGCCGCAGCAGCGAGTCGGACGACCTCGTCTGACACCTCCCCCTCTCGATGGCACGAGCCCCGCACCGGCATCCGGTGCGGGGCTCGTCGTCTGTCCGGACGGGCCGCATTACTCCATCGAGTCGAGGATCGCGACCAGGTCCTCGAACCTGGTCAGCGGATTCAAGATGGCGAACCGCGTGTTCGGGCGCCCGTTGTGCGAGCTCGGGGTGACGAAGGCACGCTGCTCCTCCAGCAGCCGGGCCGACCAGCGCGCGTAGTCCTCCTTGGTCCAGCCGTCCTTCTCGAACACCACGACCGACAGCTGCGGGCGGCGGACCAGGCGCAGCCCCTCCCTCCGCTCGACCTCGGCCGCGACCCGCTGGGCCAGCTCGAGGGACGCGGTCACGGCATCCCGGTACGCCTTCGCGCCGTGGCTCGCGAGCGAGAACCAGAACGGGAGGCCGCGCGCCCGCCGCGTGAGGTGCGCCGCGTAGTCGGACGGGCTCCACTCCGCGGTCTCGGTCAGCGTGTCGAGGTACTCGGCGTGCTGCGTGTGCGCGCGGCGCCCGGTCTCGGGGTCGCGGTAGATCAGCGCGCACGCGTCGAACGGCGCGAACAGCCACTTGTGCGGGTCGACGATGACCGAGTCGGCCTCCTCCACCCCGGCGAAGAGCGGGCGGGCGGCCGGCGACAGCATCCCGGCCAGGCCGTAGGCGCCGTCGACGTGCAGCCAGAAGCTGTGGTCCCTCTTCAGCGCCGCGATGGAGGCGATGTCGTCGACGATCCCGAAGTTGGTCGAACCGCCGGTGGCCACGACGGCGAACACCGCCGGACCGTACTCCTCCAGCGCCGGGCGGACCACGTCGCCCGTGAGCACGCCGGACTCGCCCGGCTGCACGGCGACGACGTCCACATCCATGACCCGGGCGGCCGACGCCACCGAGGAGTGCGCCTCCGCGCTGCACACGATCACCCAGCGGCCGGCGGGGTTGCCTCGCTCGGCGCGCGCATTCTCGCGGGCCGCCACGAGCGCGGACAGGTTGCCGAGCGTGCCGCCCTGCACGAACACGCCGCCCGCGGTCGGCGGGAGGCCGAACTCGCTCGCCAGCCACGCGAGCACCTGGTTCTCGGCGTACACCGCCCCGGAGCCCTCCAGCCACGATCCGCCGTAGACGGCGCTGGCCGACACGACGAGGTCGAACGCCGTCGCCGCCTTCGTCGGAGCGGTCGGGATGAACGACAGGTACTGCGGGTGGTCCGTCGTGATGCATGCGGGAGCGAGGACGTGCTCGAACAGCGCCAGCGCGCGCTCGCCGCCCATCCCCTCCTCGGACACGGTCTGACCCGCCAGCCGCCGCAGCTCGAACTCGGGCAGCGGCTTGTCGAGCGGGGTGTCGGTGCTCAGGATGCGGCGGCGCGAGTAGTCGAGCACGAGATCGACGAGACCGCGGGTCTCCGGCGTGACGGCGTGCATGCGGTCGGGCGTGTTGTTCATGGGACCTCCGCGAATATGCTTCCATACCGCGCGTGCACCTTTACGCGCCCAGACACACGTTTATTGCGTCCAACGCCGCATTCGCGCGCAGTTCCCGCGCCCAACCCACGCCGAGTCGTGACATGTTGTCACCAGTCGCGTCGAGATGCGACATCATGTCACGACTCGGCGGGTGGTCCGGGGGGTGTTAGCGTCGGGGGATGCGCGCCCACCTCACCCCGCCGGCCGACATCGCGGCGGACGAGACGCTGGTGGCGCGGCTGATCGCGGAGCAGCATCCCGACCTCGCCGGCCCGCTCCGGCTGGTGTCGGACGGCTGGGACAACCGCGTGTTCCGCCTCGGCGCCGACCTCGCCGTGCGCATCCCGCGCCGGGAGGCCGCGGCGCACCTCATCGAGCACGAGCAGCGCACCCTTCCGGCGATCGCCGCGCGGGTCGGCGTCGCCGTGCCCGCACCCGTGCGGGTGGGCGTGCCGAGCGCGACGTTCCCGTGGGCGTGGAGCATCCTCCCCTGGTTCGACGGGGTGGACGGGGCGTCGCTCGACGGCGCCGCCCGAGCAGGGATCGCGGAGGAGCTGGCCGCGTTCGTCGGCCGCCTGCACGTCCCCGCACCCGCGGACGCGCCGCACAACCCGGTGCGGGGAGGTCCGCTGGCGGCGCGGGACGCGGCCGTGCGCGAGCGGCTGGAGCGGCTGTCGGCGCGGACCGACGTGACGCCGCTGCAGTCGGCGTGGGAGGCCGCGCTGGCCGCGGCACCGTGGGACGGGCCGGCGCTGTGGCTGCACGGCGACCTCCATCCCGGCAACCTGCTGCTGACCGCCTCCGGCGGCCTGGCGGCGGTGATCGACTTCGGCGACGTGACCGCGGGCGACCCGGCGACCGACCTCGCGACGGCATGGCTGACGTTCGATGCGGAGGGGCGGGAGGCGTTCCGCGCGGCCCTGCCGCAGCCTCCCTCGGCCGCGACCTGGGCCCGTGCCCGCGGCTGGGCCGTCGCGATGGGGTCGGCGCTGGCCGCCCACTCGGACGACAACCCGCGCATGGCCGCCCTGGGCGCGCACGCCCTGACCCAGCTCACCTGAGCCGCCGCCGCCAGCCGCCGAGCACAGGAAAAATGCCCCGACACGCCGGGGCGTGGGGGCATTTTTCGTGTACTCGGCGGCTGCCGGGCGGGCCGACTACTGCGCGAGCGTCAGGAGGAGGTCGTCGCCGGGCGCGGTGGGGACGAAGTCCGCCTCGATCTCGGCGCGCTCCAGCAGCTCGTTCATGCGGCGCTGGCGGTGGCGCGGGATGAGCGTCACGACCGTGCCCTGCTTGCCGGCACGGCCGGTGCGGCCGGCGCGGTGCAGGTAGGTCTTGTACTCGTCCGGCGCGTCGGCCTGGATGACCAGGTCGATGTCGTCCACGTGGATGCCGCGGGCGGCGACGTCCGTCGCGACCAGCACGTTCACGCGGCCGCTGGTCAGCTGCGACAGGTTGCGCGTGCGCCGCGACTGGTTGAGGTCGCCGTGGAGGCTGACCGCGGGGATGCCCGCATCCTCCAGCTGGTCGGCCAGCATCTCGGCGAAGGCGCGGGTGCGGGCGAAGACCAGCGTCTTGCCGTCGCGGTCGGCGAGCTGCTCGATGATGGCGCCCTTGTCGCGGTGCTCGATGACGAGCACGCGGTGGTCGATGGTCGAGGACGCCTGGTCCTCGCCCGCCACCTCGTGCACGGCGGGCTCGACGAGGAACTCGTCCACCAGCTGCGCGACGCCCTTGTCGAGGGTCGCCGAGAAGAGCAGCTTCTGGCCGCCGTCGGCGGTATGGCGCAGGATGCGCTGCACGGGCTCGAGGAAGCCGAGGTCGCACATGTGGTCGGCCTCGTCGAGCACAGTGATGACGACCTCGCTGAGGTCGAGGCGGCCCTGCTCCACGAGGTCCTCGATGCGGCCGGGGGTGCCGATCACGATGTCGACGCCGCGCTGCAGCGCTCCGACCTGGCGGCCCTGGGGCACGCCGCCGTAGATCTGCGTGGTGAAGAGGCCGACGCTGCGCGCGATCGGCTGCACGGTGCGGTCGATCTGGAGGGCGAGCTCGCGGGTCGGGGCGAGGATGAGCGCACGCGGCGCGCGGCCCAGCTGGCGCTTGCCGCCCGACTTGCCCGACTCGGCCCAGAGCTGCATGAGCCGCTCGACCATCGGGGCGCCGAACGCGATCGTCTTGCCGGAGCCGGTGCGGCCGCGGCCGAGCACGTCCTTGCCGGCGAGCACATCGGGCAGGGTCGCCGCCTGGATCGGGAACGGCGTCTCGGCGCCGAGCTCGGCCAGCGCGCGGACGATGTTGCCACCGAGGCCCAGGTCGGCGAAGGTCACGCCCTCGACGTCCTCGGCGGTGATGGCCTCCGCCTCCAGCCGCTCCAGCACGACGTCGTCATCCGCGGTGTAGGCGGGCTTGTCGTCGCGCGACGGGTAGAAGGAGGAGTCGCGGCGGGGGCGGTCGTCGGCGTCACGACGCGGACGGTCGTCGCGGTCGAAGGAGCGACGGGGGCGGTCGTCCCGGTCGAAGGAGCGACGGGGACGCTCGTCGGTGTCGAAGGAACGGCGCGGACGCTCGTCGCGCTCGAAGGAACGGCGCGGACGCTCGTCGGCGTCACGACGCGGGCGCTCGTCGCGGTCGAACATGCGACGCGGACGCTCGTCACGGTCGAAGGAGCGACGCGGACGGTCGTCCCGGTCGAAGGAGCGACGCGGACGGTCGTCACCATCGAAGGAACGACGCGGACGCTCGTCCCGGTCGAACGAACGACGCGGGCGCTCATCGGCGTCGCGGCGCGGACGCTCGTCCCGATCGAACGAACGACGCGGACGCTCATCGGCGTCACGACGCGGACGCTCATCCCGATCGAACGACCGACGCGGACGGTCATCGAACGACCGACGCGGACGCTCATCCCGGTCGAACGAACGACCCGGACGCTCGTCCCGGTCGTACTCGCGACGCGGACGGTCGGCGGCGCGGTCGCGGCGGTCCCACTCGCGCTCGGTGCGGCGGGCGTCCTTGCCGCGGGGCTCCCAGTTCGGGCGCTCGCCACGGCCGGCGCGGCCGCGACCGGCGGACGCGTCGGACTCGGCGCCGCGCGTGCCGTAGACGGAGCGGCCACGGGCGGCGCGCTCCTCGGTGCTCCAGCGGGCCTTCTTGCCGGCGGCCGGCTCCTCGGGGCGGTACCCGCGGTGCTTGGGGCTGCGGCTGCCGGCCGAGCGGCCGGCGGCGGAACCGGTGGAGGCGCCGGGGGCGCCGCGTCGGTCGTTCTTCTTGTACGGGGGCATGCGTGATTCTTCCTGGGTTTCGTTCTGGTGCGCGGCGGCGCGCAGCAGCGCACCGGAGAATCCCCGGCAGAGCATCGCCTGGGGCCGTTCACATCGTGATCTTCCGCGCCACCGATCGGGTGCGGAACCGGCCCACTTGACTGACAAACCCATCCGCGTGACAGAACGCGGTGTCAAGAGCCGACCGATCAAGCTTACCGGATGGATGCTGTGAAGCGTCTGCTGATCGGCGATGCCGAGGGGTATACCTGGGTCATGCCCTCCATCGACGCCCTCGACGCGATCGTGATCGGCTCCGGACCCAACGGCCTCGCGGCGGCGCTGACGCTCGCGCGGGCGGGGCTCTCGGTCCGGGTCTACGAACGGAATGCGACGCCCGGCGGGGGCATGCGCACCCAGGAGCTGACGCTGCCGGGCTTCCTGCACGACCAGTGCTCGGCAGTACATCCGCTGGCGTTCGCCTCCGGCTTCTTCCGGAGGTTCGAGCTGGACAGGCGGGTGCCGTTCGTGACCCCCACCGCCTCCTACGCGCATCCGCTCGACGGCGGGCGCGCGGCCGTCGCCTACCTCGACCTCGAACGGACGGCCGACGCGCTGGGCCCGGACGGCCCGGCCTGGCGGGCCATGATCGGCCCGCTGGCCCGCGAGGCCGACGCCGTCGCGCAGTTCACCGGGTCCCAGCTGTTCCAGGTGCCGCGGCATCCGCTCGTCGCCGCCCGGTTCGGGCTCACGGCGATCGCCCAGGGCGGACCCTGGTGGAACCTCCCGTTCCGCACCGAGGAGGCGCGCGCCATGCTGACGGGCGTGTTCGCGCACACGACCCTCCCCCTCCCGAGCGTGGCGGGCGCTGCCGCGGGCCTCACGCTGGCCGCGTACGCGCACGCCCGCGGCTGGCCGATCCCGGTCGGCGGCTCGCAGTCGATCGTGACCGCGATGGTCGACGACCTCGTGGCGCACGGCGGCGAGCTGGTCACCGGGGTGGACGTGCAGAGCCTCGCCGACCTCCCGGACGCCCGCACCATCGTGTTCGACACCCACGTGGACGCGGCGGCACGGCTCGCGCAGGACCGCCTCCCGGCGTCCTACCTGCGCTCGGTCGGCCGGTTCCGGTCGGGCAACGGCGTATGCAAGGTCGACTTCGCGCTCTCCGGCCCCGTGCCGTGGGCGAACCCGGAGCTGAACGAGACCGCGACCGTGCACCTCGGCGGCTCGCGGGAGGCCGTGGCCCGCTCCGAGACGACGGTCGCCTCCGGCCGCGAGAGCGACGACCCGTACGTGCTCGTGTCGCAGCCGTCGCTGTTCGACGGCTCGCGCGCCCCCGCCGGCAAGCACGTGCTGTGGACGTACACCCACGTCCCGGCCGGGTCGCGCGCCGACCGCACCGAAGCCGTCATCCGGCAGATCGAGCGCTTCGCACCCGGGTTCCGCGACCTCGTCCTCGGGAGCGCGGTGAAGACGGCGGTCGAGATGGAGGCGTACAACCCGAACTACATCGGCGGCGACATCTCCACCGGCATGCCGAGCTTCTCGCAGCTGATCGCCCGCCCTGTCGTGTCGCCGGACCCGTGGCGGATGCCGGGCCAGGGCCTCTACCTCGCATCCGCCTCCGCAGCCCCCGGCCCCGGCGTGCACGGGCTCGGCGGCTACTACGCGGCGCGCAGCGCGCTGCGCCACGACTTCGGGTTCCGCACCATGCCGTCGCTGGCTCCCGCCTGATCCACCTGCCGCTCCCCACCGTTGGAGGCTCCCGTGTCCGTCACCGTCCGCCGCATGAAGGCCACCCCCGAGCAGGTCTTCGCCGTGCTCGCCGATCCGTGGGTGTACCCGACCTGGGTCGTCGGCGCCTCGCGATTGCGCGCGGCCGACGACGGCTACCCGCAGCCCGGGTGCCGCCTCCACCACTCCATCGGCGTCTGGCCGCTCGTGCTGAACGACGAGACCAGGGTGGACGAGTGGACGCCGCCCCAGCGGATGGTGCTGCAGGCCAAGACGTGGCCGTTCGGCGAGGAGCGGGTGACCATCGAGGTCCGGCCCCGCGGCACCGGCAGCGTGGTGCGGATGGAGGAGCACCCGACCGCCGGGATCGCGGCCCGCATCCCGCGGCCCATCGCCGACGTCGTGCTGCGCATCCGCAACCATGAGACGCTGCGGCGGCTCGAATGGGTGGCGGTGGGCCGGTCGTAGGCACACGCCGGACGGCAGCGCATCCTGTCAACCCGGTTCTGCGCCGGCCGATGACGGCCTACCGTGAGGCCCGACATCGTAAGCGAACGAGAAGGAGAACCGATCGTGGCGACGGCGACCAAGGCAGGCAAGAGCACCAAGGACACGACGAAGACGGCGGCGAAGACCGCCCCGCGCACCACCAGCGTGCGGCGCAGCGACGTGGGGGTGGCCTCCACCCGGCGGGAGCACGCGGAGCGCGGCTTCGTCGCGTCGCCCGAGCTGGCGAAGAACCTCCAGCGCGTGCACGTCGACCTGATCGAGCTGCACCTGCAGGGCAAGCAGGCGCACTGGAACGTGGTGGGCCGCAACTTCCGCGACCTGCACCTGCAGCTCGACGAGATCGTGGAGGCGGCGCGCGAGTTCAGCGACGACGTGGCCGAGCGCCTGCGGGCGCTGCACGCGACCCCGGACGGTCGCAGCGCCACCGTCGCGGAGCAGACCAGCCTCCCGGAGTTCCCGAACGGCGAGGTCGACACGGCGGAGACGGTCGACCTGATCACCGAGCGCCTGGAGGCCGTGGTCGGCACCATGCGCGAGGTGCACGACGACGTGGACGAGGAGGACCCGACCTCGGCCGACCTCCTGCACGCGATCATCGAGCGCCTGGAGCAGTTCGCCTGGATGGTGAGCGCCGAGAACCGCACACCCACCCGAGGCTGACCCGGCAGCCAGCCCGCGCGCCCAGGGGTAACCGGCCCCGGGCGGGGGGGGGGGGGGCGTTTTTGGGTGGGGGGGGGGGGGGGGGGGGGGCCGCGGGGTTGTTCACCGCGCCCGCGGCCGGCTGGGCCCGGCCGGCCGGCTCGGGGCAACCCGCGGGTCCGGTAATGGCCGCCCGCGACCGGGGCGTCGTCGGCCAGGTCGGTGCAGAC
>NZ_JBPGXM010000067.1:0-20284 GCF_056755495.1 Leifsonia sp. KNZ12-8B | reverse complement strand
AGATGTGTATAAGAGACAGCTCCCCGGCTCACACCCAGCTGGGCAGCCACATGTGGATCTGCCAGAACCAGAACGGCACCTGCTGGCCGGTCCAGATCGGCCAGAAGAACGCGCTCACCAGCGTCGCCGCCACGAGGAACACCGTCACCCAGGCGATCCCGGTCCGGCGTCGCCGCTCCGGGTCGCGGCGCGACCCCAGCACGACCGCGATGGCGGCCGTGAGGGCGAGGATCAGGTAGGGCTCGAAGGCGATCGAGTAGAAGGTGAAGATCGTGCGGCCCATGTAGAGCAGCCACGGCACGTACCCCGCCGCGAGTCCGGTGAGGATGAGGCCGAGCCGCCAGTCCCGGTACCGCACCAGCCGGTAGGCGACGAACACCACCGCGGCCGTGGCCGCCCACCAGATGAGCGGGTTCCCGAGGGACGTGATCGCCGCCGAGCAGCTGGACGACGTGCAGCCGGACTGTCCCATCGTCGTGCCGACGTAGTACATGCTCGTCGGCCGGATCTGCAGCAGCCAGGTGAGCGGGTTCGACTGATACGGGTGCGGCACGTGGAGGTTGATGCTGTAGTTGTACATCTCCGTCTGGTAGTGCCAGAGGTTCTGCACCCACAGCGGCACCCACGACAGCAGGCCGCCCCACTGCGCGTGCACCGACTCCGCCCAGTGCCGGTAGTAGCCGCCGTCGGTGGCGATCCAGCCGGTCCAGGTCGCGACGTAGGCCACGAAGGCGATCGGGACCATGAGCACGAAGGTCGCGGGCGCCTGCTTGAGCAGCGCGCCGCTCGCGTAGAAGGGGATGCCCTCACGCCGCCGCGCCAGCGCATCGACCACCACGGTGTAGACGGCGAAGAACGCGAGGAAGTAGAAGCCGCTCCACTTGACCCCCGCGCACAGCCCGCACAGCAAGCCGGCGGTGATCAGCCAGGGCCGCCACCACAGCACCGGCCCCCAGGCCGGGTCGCGCCCCTCCGACCGCTCCGCCACGAGCCGCGCGGCCAGGCGGTCCGCATGCCATCGCCGGTCGAGCAGGAGGCAGCCGAACGCGAGCAGCGCCAGGAACATCACCGAGTTGTCGAGCAGGGCCACCCGGCTCATGACGATCGCGTGCCCGTCGATCGCGAACAGGAAGCCGGCGATCGTCGCGAGCACGGTCGAGCGGAACAGCGCCCGCGCGATGAGGAACACGACGAGCACCGCGAGGATGCCGACGATCGCCGTCGACACCCGCCAGCCGAAGGAGTTGCCCGCGCCGGTCGCCGCCATGCCGAGCGCGATGATCCACTTGCCGAGCGGGGGATGCGCCACGAACGACGGATCGCTCTCGAAGACGTCGACCGACCCGGCGTTGAAGCTCTGATCCGCCTTGGCCGGCCAGCTCCCCTCGTAGCCGAGGTGCAGCAGGGTCCACGAGTCCTTCACGTAGAACGTCTCGTCGAAGACGAGCGCGTGCGGCGAGCCCAGGTTCCACAGTCGCAGCACCGCCGCCAGCAGCGTCACGCCGATCGGCGCGCCCCAGTACCAGATCCGGAGCCGCAGCGGCGTGCGGAGCACGCGCGCCCACCAGTCGTCGAGCCTGCTGCCGAGCGGCACGGGCGCGGCCGCGGGCAGGGCGGGATCGGTGAGCGGAAGGGAGGTCACCACGCCATGCTAGGGCGCGGCGCCCCAGGATCGGCTGGAGGCGCACATCCGGTGCAGAGCCCGTCGTCCGGCCTGGCCTGTGGAGAGGCCCTGTCAGACTGGAGGGCATGATCATCCTCGCCGCCACCCCCATCGGCAACCTCGGCGACGCCTCCGCCCGGCTGGTCGAGGTGCTCGGCGAGGCCGCCGTCGTCGCGGCCGAGGACACCCGCGTCGCCCAGCGCCTCCTGGCCGGCCTCGGCGTCGCCAACCGGCCCCGCCTGATCGCCCTGCACGACCACAACGAGCGCGACCGCGCCGCCGAGCTCGTCGACCTCGCCCGCGACGGCGACGTCGTCGTGCTCTCCGACGCCGGCATGCCCACGGTCTCCGACCCCGGGTTCCACCTCGTGGAGGCCGCGGCCGCCGCCGGCGTCGGCGTCACCGCCCTGCCCGGCCCGAGCGCGGTGCTGACGGCGCTCGCCGTCTCCGGCCTCCCCACCGACCGTTTCACCTTCGAGGGCTTCCTGCCGCGCAAGCCGGGGGAGCGGCGCTCCGCCCTGCGCGCGCTGGCCGCCGAGCCGAGGACCATGGTGTTCTTCGAGTCGCCCAACCGGCTCGCCGCCTCCCTCGCCGATCTCGCCGCGGAGCTGGGCGACGACCGCCGCGTCGTGGTGTGCCGGGAGCTGACCAAGCTGTACGAGGAGGTGCGGCGCGGCACCGCCGCCGAGCTCGCGGAGTGGGCGGCGGTGGGCGTGCGCGGCGAGATCGCGATCGTCGTGGCGGGCGCTCCGCCGCGCGCAGCCGACCCGGAGACGGCGCTCGAGCAGGTGCTCGCGCTGGTCGCCTCCGGCACCCGCCTCAAGGACGCCGCCGCCGAGGTGGCCGAGGCGACGGGCCTCGGCCGCCGCGACCTCTACCAGGCCGCCCTGGAGCGCCGCCGCTGAGCGAGCGGGTAACACGCCGGGACGGGCCCGCTCGCGCCCGTAGGATGGTCTGCATGTCCGACGGCTCCTCGTTCTACATCACAACGCCGATCTTCTACGTGAACGACGTCCCGCACATCGGGCACGCGTACACGGAGGTCGCGGCGGACGTCCTCGCGCGCTGGCACCGCCAGGCGGGCGACGACACCTGGCTGCTGACGGGCACCGACGAGCACGGGCAGAAGATCCTGCGCACCGCGACCGCCAACGGCACCACCCCGAAGGAGTGGGCAGACCGGCTGGTGACGAACGAGTGGCTGCCGCTGCTGAAGACGATCGACATCGCCAACGACGACTTCATCCGCACCACGGACGAGCGGCACGAGACCAACGTGCAGAAGTTCCTGCAGAAGCTGTACGACGACGGGTTCATCTACGCGGGCGAGTACGAGGCGCTCTACTGCGTCGGCTGCGAGGAGTTCAAGCCGCAGAGCGAGATCGTCGACGGCGTGGGCGAGTACGAGGGCCAGAAGGTGTGCGCCATCCACTCGAAGCCCCTCGAGCTGCTGCAGGAGAAGAACTACTTCTTCCGGATGAGCGACTTCGCCGACCGCCTGCTCGCGCTGTACGAGGAGCGCCCCGAGTTCGTGCAGCCGGAGTCGGCGCGCAACGAGGTCGTCAGCTTCGTGCGCCAGGGCCTCAGCGACCTCTCCATCTCGCGCTCCAGCTTCGACTGGGGCATCAAGGTGCCGTGGGACGAGGCGCACGTCGTCTACGTCTGGTTCGACGCGCTGCTCAACTACGTCACGGCGATCGGCTACGGGCAGGACGACGCGGAGTTCGAACGCCGCTGGCCCGCGACCCACATCGTCGGCAAGGACATCCTCCGCTTCCACGCCGTCATCTGGCCGGCGATGCTGATGGCCGCGGGGCTGGAGGTGCCGCACCGGGTGTACGGGCACGGCTGGCTGCTCGTCGGCGGCGAGAAGATGTCGAAGTCCAAGCTGACGGGCATCGCGCCGACGCAGATCACCGACACGTTCGGCTCCGACGCGTTCCGCTACTACTTCATGCGCGCCATCGCGTTCGGCCAGGACGGCTCCTTCAGCTGGGAGGACCTCTCGGCGCGCTACCAGGCCGAGCTCGCCAACGGCTTCGGCAACCTCGCCTCGCGCGTGGTCGCCATGGTGACCAGGTACTTCGACGGCGTGGTCCCGGCCGCCGGCGTGTACCAGGAGGCCGACCTGGCCGTGCAGCGCGTCGTCGCGAAGGCCACGGCCGACGCCGACGCCGCGATGAGCCGGCTCGCCATCCACGACGCCCTCACCGCCGTGTGGACCGTCGTCGACGAGCTGAACGGGTACATCACGGTCCAGGAGCCGTGGTCGATCGCCAAGGACGAGACGCAGCGCGAGCGGCTCGGCTCGGTGCTGTACACCGCGGCGGAGGGCCTGCGTGCGCTCGCCGTGCTGCTCTCGCCGGTGATCCCGCAGGCCACCGCGAAGCTGTGGGACGCGCTGGGCGCGTCCGGCTCGCTGGGCGCCCTCGACGCGCAGCGGCTGCGCAGCGCCGGCGACTGGGGGCAGCTGCCGCCTGGCACGACGGTCAGCCCGCTCCAGGCGCTGTTCCCGCGGATCGACGCGGACGCGGTGCCGGGCGCATGACCGACCCGGCGTTCATCCGGCAGCGGCACGTCACCGACGGCCGGGACCTCGCGTACCCTCCGCTGCCGGAGGCGCTGACCGTCCCGGTCTACGACAACCACACCCACCTCGAGATCGCCGACGGCGAGCAGCCGCTGGACTACCGGGAGCACCTCGACCGCGCCTCCAGCGTCGGCGTGCGCGGCGTGGTCCAGGTCGGCAACGACGTCGAGACCTCGCGGTGGTCGGCCGAGATGGCCGCCATCGAGCCGCGGATGCTCGCGGCGGTCGCGCTGCACCCGAACGACGCCCCCGACTACGCCGAGCGCGGGGAGCTGGACGACGCGCTCGCCGTGATCGCCGAGCTCGCCACCCGCCCGCGCGTGCGCGCGGTCGGCGAGACCGGGCTCGACTTCTTCCGCACCGAGGCGGGGCCCCGGCGCGACGCGCAGTTCCGGTCCTTCGAGGCCCACATCGAGATCGCGAAGCAGAACGACCTCGCCCTGCAGATCCACGACCGCGACGCGCACGCGGCCGTCGTCTCCACCCTGCAGCGGGTCGGCGCGCCGGAGCGCACGGTGTTCCACTGCTTCTCCGGCGACGCCGAGCTCGCCCGGGTCTGCGCAGACAACGGCTGGTACATGTCGTTCGCCGGCAACATCACCTTCAAGAACGCGCCGAACCTGCGGGAGGCCCTGTCCGCGGCCCCGCGGCACCTCATCATGGTCGAGACGGACGCGCCCTTCCTCACCCCGACGCCGTACCGCGGCCGGCCGAACGCGCCCTACCTCATCCCGCACACGCTCCGCGCGATGGCGGAGATCATCGGCACCGACCCCTCCACGCTCGCCGCCCAGATCAACTCCAACACCGAGCTGGTCTACGGCCGCTGGGACAGCGAGCCGGTCGGGCCCCCGCCGACGCAGCCGATCGGGATCATCGCGTGAGCGAGGTGCGCCTGCTCGGCCCCGCCGAGATCCGCGACCTGGCCGAGCTCACGGGTGTGACGCCGACCAAGAAGCTCGGCCAGAACTTCGTCATCGACGCCAACACGGTCCGCCGCATCGTCCGCGTGGCCGAGGTGGAGGCGGGGGACGTCGTCGTGGAGGTCGGCCCCGGCCTCGGGTCGCTCACCCTCGGCCTCCTGGAGACGGGCGCCCGCGTCGTCGCGGTCGAGATCGACGGCCGGCTCGCCGAACAGCTCCCCGTGACGGTCGCACAGCTCGCGCCGGACGCCGCCGCGCGCCTGACCGTGATCCACCGCGACGCGCTGGCGATCACCGAGCTGCCGGAGCAGCCGTCGCGACTGGTGGCGAACCTCCCGTACAACGTCTCGGTGCCGGTCCTGCTGCACCTCCTGGAGCACTTCCCGTCGCTGCGCTCCGGCGTCGTGATGGTGCAGGCGGAGGTCGGCCACCGGATCGCCGCCGATCCCGGCTCCAAGGTGTACGGCGCCCCGAGCGTCAAGGCGGCCTGGTACGGGCGCTGGCGCACCGCCGGCACCGTGAGCCGGCAGATCTTCTGGCCGGTGCCGAACGTCGACTCGGTGCTCGTCGGCTTCGAGCGGCACGAGCAGCCCTTCGGCGACGAGGAGCTGCGGCGGCGCACGTTCCAGCTCGTGGACGCCGCGTTCCAGCAGCGCCGCAAGACCCTCCGGCAGTCGCTCGCGCCCGTCTACGGCGAGCCGTCGGCGGCCGCGGAGGCGCTGGAGGCGGCCGGCCTGCAGCCCACGCTCCGCGGCGAGCAGCTCACCCTCGACGACTTCGCGCGGCTCGCCGCCGCCCGGGCGTGACGGCACCCCGCGCCCAGCGCGTCCTGCTCCCTGCGACTGTGTAGGTTTGAGCCATGGTCGACGCGGGAGCGGGGTGGGACGCGGACGTCGTGCACGTGCGCGCGCCGGGCAAGATCAACGTCTTCATGCGCGTCGGCGCCGTCATGGAGGACGGGTACCACGACGTCGCCACGGCGTACCAGGCCGTCTCGCTGTACGAGGACGTGCGGGCGTACCCGGCCGACGACTTCTCCGTGACCTTCGGCGGCTCGATCGACGCGAGCGCGCTGCCGACCGACGACACGAACCTCGCGATCAAGGCCGCGCGCCTGCTCGCCGAGCACACCGGCTACGCGGCCGGCGTGCGCCTGGAGATCGACAAGCAGGTGCCCATCGCGGGCGGGATGGGCGGAGGCTCGGCCGACGCGGCCGCCACGCTGGTCGCGTGCGACGCGCTCTGGGGCACGGAGATCGGCCGGGAGGAGCTGCTCGCGCTCGCGGCGCGGCTCGGTGCCGACGTGCCGTTCGCGCTCGTCGGCGGGACCGCCGTCGGCACGGGCCGCGGCGATCAGCTGAGCCCCGCCCTCGCGACCGGGCAGTTCCACTGGGTGCTCGCGCTGCCCGAGACGCAGCTCAGCACACCGCAGGTCTACCGGGAGCTCGACCAGCACCGCGAGCGGCACGCGCGGGACATCGCGCCCGCCCAGCTGTCGCCGACCGTCGACTCGGCCGTGCTGCAGGCGCTGCGGGCCGGCGACCCGCAGATGCTCGCGGACGCGCTGACGAACGACCTCCAGGCCCCGGCCATCCACCTCGCCCCGCAGATCGCGGACGTGCTCGAGCTGGGCGAGCTGAACGGCGCGCTCGCCGGGATGGTGTCGGGCTCCGGCCCGACCGTCGCCTTCCTGACGGCCGATCTCGACTCGGCGCTCGACCTGCAGATCGCGCTCAGCGCCGCGCGGCTCACCGCGGTGCGCGCGGTCGGCCCGGTGCACGGCGCCCGCATCCTGGGCGACTGACGACCGGAGCCGCCATCCCTTCCGGACCTGTGCGCGCCTCGACCCGGCGTGTCGCGGGCAGAAGTCCGGACGTGACGGCGGTGTGGAGGGCGTGGAGCGTGCGGAGGCTGCCCGCGGATGCCCGGATCGCGCGTATGTCGGGTTGAGACGATTCGTCGATTCGGAAGCGTTTCCATCCGCGCGACCGGGCATCCCAGGTGATCTCAACGCTACCGAGCCGTGCCCCCGCGACCCTAGCCGGCGGGGGAAAACCGTCAACTCTTGACGGGTCCGCCCCGCGGCGACCGGCGGCCCAGCGCGAGTCCGCGCAGGTCGCGCCGCGAGCGCAGGCCGAGCTTGGCGAGGATGTTGCGCACGTGGAAGTTGACGGTCGTCACCGAGACGTAGAGGCGCTCGGCGATCTCCTTGTTCGTCATCCCGGCCGCGAGGGCGTGCGCCACCTGCCGCTCGCGCGTGGTCAGCGCGGCCAGCGGGTCGGAGGCGGTGGCCGCTCCGGCCGCCGCTGCCGCCCCGGAGGGCTCGGCCCCCGTGGCGTCCGGCGCCGCCGGGCGCAGCCGGTCGAGCGCCCGCGCGGCGCGGGTCAGGTAGCCGGAGGCGCCGAGCGAGCGGAACGTCGTCGCCGCCTGCTCCAGGAGGTCGACGGCCCGCGCCCGGTCCTCGGCGGAGGCGGCGACGTCGTCCCCGGCGGCGCTGCGGTCGGCGGCGCCGCCGAAGCCGCCGAGCAGGAGTCCCGCGTCGAGCGCGGCGATCGCGCGCGGGAAGGGGAAGAGGCCGCCCGCCGGATCGTCGAGCTCCGCGAGGGCGGCCGCGCGCGCCTCGGCCGTCCGGCCCTCCGCCTGCAGCACGCGGCCCTCCAGCCAGCGCAGACCGCCGTAGTAGGGGCGCCAGAGGCCGGGCGCGGCGCAGCGCTCGAACGCCTCCCGCGCCTCCGCCGGCCGGCCGAGCGCGGCGAGCGCGTCGACGCGGTACGTCAGCCAGCCGAGGTTCGAGCCGCGGTTGCCCGCGGCCTCCGCCTCCTCGGTGGCGGCGAGCTGGTCGGCGGCACGGCCGAGCGCGCGGGCGAGCTCGGCGCGCGCGAGGTACGGCAGGTCGCCGTCGTACGAGCCGGTGATGCCGGGGCGGGCCTCGGCGGCGGCGCGCAGGCGCTCCTCCACGGCCTCCGCCTCGCCGCGCCCGGCCCGCACGAGGGTGGAGGTCCAGAGTGCGATCGGCCAGCACGACAGGTCGGTCTCGTCGAGGGCGAGGGCGACCGCGGTGTCGGCGAGCGTGACCGACTCCTCCCACTCGCCGACGAGGAAGAGGAGGTGCGCGTGGATCGTGCGGGCGAAGCCGGCGGTCCAGCTGCCGGGGAACCGCCGGACGAGCGCGTTGGCGCGGGCGAGGTCGGCGCGGGCCGGTTCGATCTGCCCGCCGAGGATGTACACGCGGGCCCGGCCGACCAGCGCGTCGATCGCCGCCGGCGACTCGTGCGATCGCAGGAGGCTGTCGAGCTCGGCGGTGAGCGGCTGGAACAGGTCCGGCCGCCTGGCGTGCGCCGAGGAGATGAGCGCCCAGCCGAGCAGCCGCACCAGGTGCTCCTCGGGCTCCGCCATCCAGCGCAGGGCGGGGTCCGCGATCTCGTCGGGAGCCGGGCAGTCCGCGATCAGCCGCCGTGCCCGCTCGAGGTGGTCGAGCACCGCGCCGAAATCGCCCATCGCCATGAACACCTTGGGCAGCGCCTCGGCGGTGTGGACCCGGATCGCGCGCGCGTCAGGCTCGTCGTCGGTGGCGGCCTCCAGGGCGAGGCCGAAGGCGAGGGCGCCGGGGATGTCGCCGGTCAGCGTCCGCAGCTCGAGGAGGACCGCGTCGCGCGCCGGGCTGGCGGGCAGCGCCTCCATCGCCTCCCGGAGGTCGAAGATGCGCTCGTGCAGCCGGAACCGCATCGCGATCAGGCCGATCTCGATCAGCGCGCGCTCCCGCTCGGCGCCGGACGCGAGGTGGACGGCGGACCGGGCGTAGCTGAGCGCCTGCTCCGGCTGGTTCCGGTCGGCGCTCGCGAGGGCGGCCGCGAGCAGCTCGTCGACCAGGGTGGGGTCGGTGCGGTCGGCGGCCTCGACCCGGTGCCGCAGCGCGCGGTGCCCGGTGAGCACGTCGGCGGCGGCCCGGTGCAGGGCGACCCGCCGCTCCAGCGGCACGCCGGCGGCGAGGGCGTCGGCGAGCAGGGCATGCGCCGCCTCCACCCACACGACGCCGTCGCGCTGGCCCGCGTGGACCAGCCCGCGGGAGACGGCGCCGGGGATGTCCACGGCCGTCCCGATCCGCTCGGCGATCGTGCCGACGAGGGGGAGGGGGAGCGGGTCGCGCAGGACGGCGACGGTCTCAGCCGCCTCCCGCACGGACGGGTCTGCGCCCTCGAGTGCGGCGGCGACCGCGGTCGTGAGGGATGCGGAGGCGGCGGCGGGCAGATCCCACCCGGCCGGGTGCAGCGCGCGGGCGAAGCTCTCGCGCAGCTGCCCCAGCACGACGCTCAGCAGCAGCGGCGACCCCTGCGTCGCCTCCGTGAGCCGCGTCGCGGTGCGGCGCGAGATGGCGTGGCCCAGGAGGTGCTGCGCAAGCTCCTGGGTGTCCGCGACCGTCAGCGGGGCGAGGTCGACGCGCGCGTGGTTCACGGTGGCGGCCGCGAGGTCGTCGAACAGCGCGATGACGCTGTTCGGCTGCGGCCGGGTCGCCGCCGTGAACAGGAATCCCTGGTCCGCGAGCCGCCGCACGACGAAGCGCAGCGCCCGCGCCGACGGCTCGTCGACCCACTGCGCGTCGTCGACGACGAGGCACACCGGCCCGTCGAGCGCGTCGATGGCGTCGAGGAGCAGGCGCCCGACCGTGAGCGCGTCCGCGGAGGGGTCGGGCAGCGGCAGCCGCGAGGCGTCGCCGCCGCGCAGCGCGTTGAGCCCGCGGATGAGGGTCTCGACCGTCGCGTAGGCGAGGTCGGACTCGAACGAGTCGGCGTGCACGCGCAGCACCGTCCAGCCGTCGAGCCGCTGGGCGACGTCCGCGAGCAGCGCGGTCTTGCCGAGCCCTGCCTCCCCGGTCACCAGCACGGCGCCGCCGCGGTCCACCGCACGGTGGGCGACGAGCAGGATGGTCTCGCGCGCCTGGTCCCGTCCGAACAGGGTCCTCGCGGCGCCTCCGTCGGCGTCGTCCTCCGTGGCCACGTCGCTTCTCGCGGGATCTCCGGAGCGGTCCTGCACTGCAACCCCCGTTCCAGGACGCGCAGGGATCGGGTCGCGCGTCCGGTCCCTGGATCATCGCATGGCTCCCGCAGCGCCGGAATCACCCGTTGGAGGGGGACGGCGGAGGTCCGGCGCCGCCGTCCCCGGTAGGCTGGAGACCCTCATGGCTCATCTCCTCGGCGCCGAATCCCTCCACCTCGAGTACCCGACCCGCGTCGTCTTCGACGCGGTCACGCTCGGGCTCGCCGAGGGCGACCGCATCGGCATCGTCGGCCGCAACGGCGACGGCAAGTCCACGCTGCTCGGCCTCCTCTCCGGGAGGCTGGAGCCGGACGCCGGGCGGGTCACCCGGCGCCGCGATGTCTCGGTCGGGATGCTCGACCAGCGCGACGAGCTGCCGGACGCCCTGACGGTCGGCCGGGCCATCGTCGGCGACCGCGAGGAGCACCTCTGGGCGGGCGACCCGCGCGTCCGCGACGTGCTCGCGGGCCTCGTGGCCGACATCCGCTGGGAGGCGACGATCGGCGAGCTCTCCGGAGGCCAGCGCCGGCGGGTGGCGCTCGCGGCGCTCCTGGTGCACGACCACGACATCCTGTTCCTGGACGAGCCGACCAACCACCTCGACATCGAGGGCGTCGCCTGGCTCGCCGCGCACCTGAAGACCCGCTGGCCCAGCGGCCAAGGCGCACTCGCCGTCGTCACGCACGACCGCTGGTTCCTCGACGAGGTCTCCACCGGCACGTGGGAGGTGCACGACGGGATCGTCGAGCCGTTCGAGGGCGGGTATGCGGCGTACGTGCTGCAGCGCGTCGAACGCGACCGCATGGCCGCCGTCGCCGAGACCAAGCGCCAGAACCTCATGCGCAAGGAGCTGGCGTGGCTGCGCCGCGGCGCCCCGGCCCGCACCTCCAAGCCGAAGTTCCGGATGGACGCCGCCGCGACGCTCATCGCCGACGAGCCCGCCCCGCGCGACTCGGTCGCGTTGACGCAGATGGCGACGGCCCGGCTCGGGAAGGACGTGGTCGACCTCATCGACGTCGGCGTCGAGTACCCGCCCAAGACCGTGCTGCAGGGCGTGGAGTGGCGCATCGCGCCCGGCGAGCGCACGGGCATCCTCGGCGTGAACGGCGCGGGCAAGTCGACCCTCCTCGGACTCGTCGCGGGCACGGTGCAGCCCAGCGCCGGCACGGTCAAGCGCGGCAAGACCGTGAAGATCGCGACCCTGACGCAGCAGCTCGCCGAGCTCGACGAGCTGGCGGACCTGCGGGTGAGCGCGGTCGTGGCGGAGAAGCGCACGACCTACCTCGCGGGCGGCAAGGAGGTGTCTCCCGGGCAGATGCTGGAGCGCCTCGGCTTCACCAACGCGCAGCTGTCCACCCCCGTGAAGGACCTCTCCGGCGGTCAGAAGCGCCGGCTCCAGCTGCTGCTCATCCTGCTCGACGAGCCCAACGTGCTGATCCTCGACGAGCCGACCAACGACCTCGACACCGACATGCTGGCCGCGATGGAGGACCTCCTCGACTCCTGGCCGGGCACCCTCCTCGTCGTCTCGCACGACCGCTACCTGGTCGAGCGCGTCACCGACCAGCAGTACGCGGTGATCGACGGCCGGTTGCGCCACCTCCCCGGCGGCATCGACGAGTACCTGCGGCTGCGGAAGGGCCAGGCGCCGTCGGCCTCCGCCTCGGCGGCGTCGGCGGTGCGCGGCGGCGCGGCGGCAGCCGTTCCCGCCGGGGCCGGCTCGGGCTCCGCAGCGGCTCCTGCGCTCACCGGCGCCGCCCTGCGCGCCGCCGAGAAGGAGCTCGCGTCCATCGACCGCCGCCTGGCCCGCCTCGCCGACCAGGTCGCGGCGACCCACCAGGCGCTCGCCGACCACGACCAGAGCGACTACGTCGGCCTCGGCGACCTGACCGAGCAGCTGCGCGGCCTGGAGGGCGAGATCGCGGACCTGGAGACCACCTGGCTGGAGCTGTCGGAGCGGCTGGAGGGCTGAGCCGGGCGGCGCCCGCGAGCGCGCATTAGACTCCACCCGCATGAGCACTCACGACGTCGTGAACCAGCCGCCGCCGCGCGTCGACGTGGACGAGTTCGCCGCGAACGTGCCGCTGCGCGAGGCGGTGGAGCGGTATGACGCCGGGTGGGCGCTCACCGCTCTCGGCGCCGTCGGTCGCCACGTCGGCTCCGCCGCGTTCCAGGCGGACGCCGAGCGGGCGAACGTCCGGGAGCCGCAGCTGCGCGCCTTCGACCGCTGGGGCGTGCGCATCGACGAGGTGGAGTACGACGAGAGCTACCACCGCATCCTCGCCTCCGCCGTGGAAGCGGGCGCCCACACCGCGGCGTTCGCCGACCCGCGGCCCGGCGCTGCGGTCGCGCGGGCGGCGACGTTCATGCTGTTCGCGCAGGTCGAGCCGGGGCACGCCTGCCCGGTGTCGATGACGCACGCCGCGGTGCCGGCGCTCGCGGCGGACCCGGACCTCGCCGCCGAGTGGATGCCGCGCCTGCTCAGCCGCGACTACGACGGCCGCCTCGTGGCCGGCAAGTCCTCGGCGCTGTTCGGCATGGCGATGACCGAGAAGCAGGGAGGGTCGGACGTCCGCGCCAACACGACGCGCGCGCTCGCGGACGGCGGCGGGCGCTGGCTGCTGACCGGCCACAAGTGGTTCTGCTCCGCGCCCATGTCGGACGCGTTCCTGGTCCTTGCCCAGACGTCGGCAGGGCTGAGCTGCTTCCTCGTCCCGCGTGTGCTGGAGGACGGCACCCGCAACGTCTTCCTGATCCAGCGCCTCAAGGACAAGCTCGGCAACCGCTCCAACGCGTCGAGCGAGGTGGAGTTCGACGGGACCGTCGGCTTCCTGCTCGGCGAGGAGGGCCGCGGCGTCCGCACGATCATCGAGATGGTGAGCCGCACCAGGCTCGACTGCGTGCTCGGCAGCGCTGCCGGGATGCGGCAGGGCGTGGCGGAGGCCGCCTGGCACGTCAGGCACCGGTCGGCATTCGGTGCGCGGCTCGTCGACCACCCCGCGATGACCGCGGTGCTCGCTGACCTGGCGCTCGAGTCGGAGGCCGCGACCGCGCTCGCGCTGCGGCTCGCCCGCGCGCACGACGACGACGCGTCCGAGCAGGAGGTCGCCTTCCGCCGGCTCGCCACCGCCGCCGGCAAGTACTGGGTCTGCAAGCGCGGGCCAGGGCATGCGGCCGAGGCCCTCGAATGCCTCGGCGGCAACGGCTACACCGAGGCGTTCCCGCTGGCCCGGCGCTACCGGGAGCAGCCCGTGATGGCGATCTGGGAGGGATCGGGCAACGTGATCGCGCTCGACGTGCTGCGCGCCCTCACCCGCGAGCCGGCGCCGCGCGAGGCGTTCGACGCCGAGCTCGCGGCGGCGCGCGGCGTGCACGCGGCCTTCGACGCCCACCACGACCGGCTGCGGAGCAGGCTCCGGGAGGCGGCGGCCGACGGCGCGCCCACCCAGGCGCAGGCTCGCTCGCTCGTGGCCGCGCTCGCGGTCGCGCTCCAGGCCTCCCTGCTCATCCGCACGGCGCCCGCCGCCGTGTCCGACGCGTTCGTCGCCGCACGGCTGGGCCTCGACCGCGGCGCCCTGTACGGCGAGCTGCCCTCCGGCGTCGACGTGCACGCGCTCGTCGCCCGCGCCTGACAGCGCCGGATCCGCCGCACCCACATCCCCGCACCCACATCCCCCGAAGGGTGTCATTGTGTCGCTATTCCGCCCGAATGGCGGCAGAACGACGCCCCTCGGCGGAGGGCGCTACTGCTGCACCGGCTCGCGCACCGCGCCGATCGCGCGGTAGAACTCGCCGACCGCCTTGCGGTTGTAGGCGATCGGGTCGAATCGGCTCTCCGGCACCTCGCCGCGCAGGAACGCGCGCATCCCGTCGGTCACGCCCTCGTCGGTCTGCGGGACCACGAGGCCGCTGCCGGCCGGCAGGGCGTTCTTGGCGGAGGCGAACTCGACCGTGACGATCGGCAGGCCGAGCACCAGCGCCTCCAGCAGCACCATCGGCTGGCCCTCGTAGTCGCTCGACAGCACGAAGCAGTCGGCGCGGGCCATGATCGCGTGCGGGTTGCGCTGCATGCCGGTGAGGAACACCGAGCCCTCGAGCCCCAGCTCGGCGACCAGGGCCGCCAGGTCGCCCGCGAGCGGTCCGGAGCCCACGACGACCAGCCGCGTCGCCGGGTTCTCGGCGTGCACGGCCGCGAAGGCGCGGATGAGCCTGGCCTGGTTCTTCTCGGGCGACAGGCGGCCGACGTTCACGAACGTCGTGATGTCGTCGCCGGCCATCAGGGCCTCCGCCCAGTCCGGCACCGACCCGGTCTCCTCGTCGAAGGTGAGCTCGTGGAGGTCGCCGGCGGCGTTCTCGAGGATGTGCTCGGCGTCGACCGTGTTGAGCGCCGACACGAACTTCTCCGGGCTCGCGTACTCGGAGAGCGACGCGCGGTTGATCTCGGCGAGCGTCGGGGAGACCGACACGAGGTGGTCGTACTGCCCGTAGAGCGTGAACAGCTGCGTGAGGCTGTGCAGCATCCGCTTCTCGCCGTTCACCTCGCGGTGCGCGTCGGAGGCGAGGTCGTTGTGCAGCCAGATGGCCCGCTGGGCGTCGGGCGAGTGGAGGAGCAGCGTCGCCCAGAACGGCCCGTACCCCGAGAAGTCGACCACGTAGTCGAACCGGCTCTCGCCGAAGCAGCGGTACCACTCGTCGTCCCACAGCCGGTTCTGCGCCGGGATGTCGGCGTGCTGCGCGATGCGTCCGCGCCGGAAATCGAGGTGCCTGGCCAGATGCCGGAGCTTGGCGCCGTTCATGCCGCCGACGCGCGGGAACTGGCGCACGGCCGGGTTGATCTGCTCCTGCTTCGCGACGCTCGCCCGGGAGCGGCTCTGCGCGAAGAACGCCGACACGTCGTACCGGTCGTGGTCGATGTTGTTGAGCAGGTTGAGCGCGGAGGTGGTGATCCCGTTGGGCCGCATCCCGCCGAGGTACAGCAGGATCTTCTCGCGGCCGTCGTCCGCGAGGTCCGAGCGCAGCCGGTACCCGTCGCGCACGCCGCGGAACACGATGTCGACCACGCGGGCCGAGGCGCCGCCGTCCTCGTACGGGGTGAACCGGCGCTGCATCGACAGGTAGCGCTCGCGATGGCTCTCCGGCACCCGGTCGCCGTCGGCGGCGATCGCGGCGATGGCGTCGCCGAGCTCCAGCGCGGAGGCGAACGTCGGGCCCGGCCACTCCTCCGGCTCGAAGTAGAGGCCGCGGGTGCCGGCGTAGTCGGCCAGATCCGGCGTGAAGAACAGGATCGGCCGGCCGGTCTGCAGGAAGTCGAAGAAGATGCTCGAGTAGTCCGAGATCAGCAGGTCGGACGCGCCGAGCACCAGGTTGGTCGGGATCTCGTTCGGGACGAGCAGCCGCCGGAGCTCCGGCCGCTCGACCGCCAACTTGTGCACGGTCTGGTGCGTCTTCAGCAGCACCGCGTAGCGGCTCGTGTCGATGCGCTCCTCGATGCGGGCGATGTGATCGAGCAGTTCGTCGAGGTCGTCGGTGGGCCGGCCGAAGGTGGCGCCCTTCCAGGTGGGCGCGTACAGCACGATCTTGCGGTCGCCCAGCGGGATGCCGGCCTCGTTGAGCCGTCGGCGCACGTCCGCCCGCCCGCGATCGTCGACCAGCTGCCGGTCGATGCGCGGGTAGCCCTCCTCGATGAGGGTGCCGCGGTAGACCCCGGTGAGCTTGTACGCCGTCTGGTACATCTGCACGGACATGAACGGGTTCGCCGCGAGCAGGTAGTCGGCCTGGACGAAGTTCCGGATGATGTTCGCGGTCGCCAGCGCGCCGCCCGCGATGTCGTAGCCCATCCGCTTGAGCGGGGTGCCGTGCCAGGTGTTGAGGTAGACCTGGCCGGGCCGCTTGGAGAAGTCGGGCGGGAAGGTCGCGTTGTTGACGAGGTACTGGCTCGTCGCCAGGGCGCGGTAGTACGCGGCCGAGCCGTAGCGGACGAACGAAACGCGCGGATGCCCGGCGAACTCCTCGACGGCGGCGCGGTACTGCTTCAGGTCCGACAGCGCCCAGATGTGGGTGAGGTGCTGCAGATCCTCCGCGGCCAGCAGCTCCCGGAACAGCGCCTCGGGGTTGTCGAGCATCCCGTTGCCGGAGAAGGACTCGTAGAGCACGGAGCCGAGGACCAGCGGCTGCCGCCTCCAGTGCGCGTGGATCTCGTAGCGGGCTGCGCGTTTGGCCCGGGCGGGAAGGCGCTTGAGGCGGGAGAGCTTCATATCGCCCCGATTTTATGAGAGCCCGATAACGGTCTCCTGGGAGCGCGGCGAACGCCCGCCCGCGGCTACGACTCGACGTCGAACCCCAGGCTCAGCTTGCGCAGCAGTGCCGCGATGCGCTCCTGCTCGGCGGCCGAGAGCGCCTCCAGGAGGTCCGCCTCCGCATCCACGAGCCGGGTGATCGCCGCGTCGACCCTGGTGAGTCCCTGCGCGGTCATCTGCACGAGGATGCCGCGGCCGTCGTTCGGGTCGGTGCGGCGCTCGACCAGGCCGCGGGCGACCAGGCGGTCGATGCGGTTCGTCATGGTGCCGCTGGAGACGAGGGTCTGCTGCAGCAGCGCCTTCGGGCTCAGCTGGTACGGAGCCCCCGCGCGGCGCAGGGCGGAGAGCACGTCGAACTCCCACGAGTCGAGGTCGGAGCGCTCGAAGGCCCCGCGGCGGGCTCGGTCGAGGTGGCGGGAGAGGCGGTCGACGCGCGACAGCACCTGCAGCGGCGAGAAGTCGAGGTCGGGCCGCTCCCTGCGCCACGCGCCGACGATGCGGTCGACCTCGTCGCGCGCGCCCGCGACCTCCTGTGCATCCGGCATCCCCCCATGCTATTGGGGGAGGGCGAAGTGGAGGTCTGGCAGACTGTCATACGCGCGATCGGCGCGGTCCGCCTTGGTGTAATGGCAGCACGACAGCCTTTGGAGCTGTGAGGTCCAGGTTCGAGTCCTGGAGGCGGAGCGGCACGCCGCCACACCGACCCCGGGAGGGACATGACCGACCAGAATCTCGCCATCGTCGTACTCGCGGCGGGCCAGGGGACGCGGATGAAGTCCGCCACCCCGAAGCTGCTGCACCCGCTCGGCGGCATCCCCATCGTCTCCCACGTGCTGGCCACGGCGAAGGAGCTCGACGCCGCGCACGTGATCGCGGTGGTGCGGCACGAGCGCGACCGGCTCACCGAGGTGATCGCGGCGGACCTCCCGGAGGCGGTCATCGTCGACCAGGACGAGGTCCCCGGCACCGGCCGCGCCGTCGAGCAGGCCATCGCCGCCCTCCCCGGCGGGTTCGAGGGCGACGTGCTCGTCGTCAACGGCGACGTGCCGCTGCTCGACGCGGGCACCCTGCGCGAGCTCATCGCGACGCACCGCTCGGGCAGCGCCGCCGCGACCATCCTGTCGACCTTCCCGGCCGACGCCACCGGCTACGGCCGCATCGTCCGCACCCCGGAGGGCCGGCTCGACCGGATCGTGGAGCACAAGGACGCGAGCGAGGAGGAGCGCGCGATCGGCGAGATCAACGCCGGCATCTACCTCTTCGGCCTGTCGCAGCTGCGCGACCGGCTCGCCGCGGTGACCACCGACAACGCGCAGGGCGAGAAGTACCTCACCGACGTCATCGGGCTGCTGCGGGAGGCCGGCTTCGACGTCGACGCGCTGCCCGTCTCCGAGTCGTGGCTCGTCGAGGGCATCAACGACCGCGCCCAGCTCAGCGACGCGGCCGCCAAGCTCAACGCACTCGTCGTGCGCACCTGGCAGCTCGCCGGCGTCACCGTCCAGGACCCGGCGACGACCTGGATCGACGTGAAGGCGAAGCTCGCTCCCGACGTCACGATCCTCCCCGGCACCCAGATCCGCGGCGCCACCCTGGTCGAGACGCGCGCGGTCATCGGGCCGGACACCACCCTCCTCGACTGCGAGGTCGGCGAGGGCGCGACTGTCAAGCGCACCGACGCCACGCTCTCGGTCATCGGCGCCGGAGCGACCGTCGGGCCGTTCTCGTACCTCCGCCCCGGCACGGTGCTCGGCGAGAACGGCAAGATCGGCACCTTCTCCGAGACCAAGAACGCCACCATCGGCGCCGGCACCAAGCTCGCGCACTTCAACTACGTCGGCGACGCGGAGGTGGGGGAGAAGTCCAACCTCGGCGCCGGCGTCATCACCGCCAACTACGACGGCGTGAACAAGCACCGCACCACCATCGGGTCGCACGTGCGGGCGAGCACGAACACGGTGTTCGTCGCGCCCGTTAGGATGGGTGACGGAGCGTACACCGGGGCGGGAACGGTCGTCCGCAAGGACGTCCCCGCCGGATCCCTCGCCATCACCGTCGCCCCGCAACGGAACATCGAAGGCTGGGTCGCGGACAAGCGGCCGGGCACCGACGCCGACACGGCCGCCAAGGCTGCGGCGGACGGCAGCGGCCGCGACGAGAGTGGAGAGTAAGTGTCAGGGATCACCGCGACCGGCCAGAAACGACTCGTTCTGATCTCGGGGCGCGCGCATCCCGAGCTGGCCCGCCAGATCGCCGAGTCCCTCGGCAGCGAGCTCGTCCCGACGGACGCCCGCACCTTCGCCAACGGCGAGATCTACGCCCGCTTCGACGAGAGCGTCCGCGGCTCCGACGCGTTCGTCATCCAGTCGCACACCTCGCCGATCAACGAGTGGCTCATGGAGCAGCTCATCATGGTGGATGCGCTGAAGCGCGCGTCCGCCAAGCGGATCACCGTGGTCGCCCCCTTCTACCCGTACGCCCGCCAGGACAAGAAGGGCCGCGGCCGCGAGCCGATCTCGGCCCGCCTCGTGGCCGACCTCTTCAAGGCGGCCGGCGCCGACCGGATCATGTCGGTCGACCTGCACGCGGCGCAGATCCAGGGCTTCTTCGACGGCCCGGTCGACCACCTGTTCGCCATGCCGGTGCTGCTCGAGCACATGCGGCGCGAGCTCGACCCGTCGACCCTGACCGTCGTCTCGCCCGACATGGGCCGCGTCCGCGTCGCCGACATCTGGAGCGACAAGCTCGGTGCGCCGCTCGCGATCATCCACAAGCGCCGCGACCCGCTCGTCCCGAACCAGGTGTCGGTCCACGAGATCGTCGGCGACGTGGCGGGCCGCGTGTGCCTCCTGGTCGACGACCTCATCGACACCGGCCGCACCATCGTGAAGGCGGCGGAGGCGCTCAAGGCCAACGGCGCGACCGGCGTCGTCGTCGCCGCGACCCACGCCGTGTTCAGCGACCCCGCGGTGGAGCTGCTGCAGAGCGACGTGATCGACCAGGTGGTCGTGACAGACACCCTCCCGCTGCCCGAGCACAAGCGCTGGGACCGCCTGACGGTGCTGCCGATCGCGCCGCTGCTGGCGGACGCGATCCGCGAGGTCTTCACGGACGGCTCGGTCACCTCCATGTTCGACGGGGCCGCCTGAGCCGCGCGCGCGTCCTTCCGCCGAGGGGCGTCGTTCTGCCGCTATTCCGTCCGGATAGCGACAGAACGACGCCCCTCGGCGCTAGCGGAGGTCGTGCGGAGTGGAGGGGATGAGGCCCAGCGGAGCGACCCAGGTCGCGTCGCCCTCGGTGTTGAGCGCGTAGCACTGCCAGCCGGGGCCGAGTGGTCCGGCGAGCTCGAAGCGGGCGGAGGAGCCGACCGAGTCCGGCTCGTAGTGGCGGGCGTACACGTCGCACGTGTACCCGGCCGTCGTCGTCTGGATGCTGATCGTCAGCAGCACGCCCGGAAGCACGAGCGCGACCAGCGCGACCACCACGAAGACGCGGGTCGCGATGGTCATCGAGCGCCCGCGGAGCGGCCGCTCGCCGAGCGGCTCGTACTCCGCCAGCTCCGGGTGGTCCTCGTACGTCACCCTCCGAGTCTCCCTCCCCGCAGCCCGCGAGTACAGGAAAAGTGGGGCCCGGGCGGGGGGGGGGGGGGGGCGGGGGGGGGGGGGGGGGGGGGGGGGGCGGGCCGGCGGGGGGGGGGGGGGGGGGGGGGGGGGGGGGGGGGCGGCGGGGGGGGGGGGGGGGGGGCCGGCGGGGGGGGGGGGGGGGGGGGGGGGGGGGGGGG
>NZ_JBPGXM010000066.1:0-20354 GCF_056755495.1 Leifsonia sp. KNZ12-8B | reverse complement strand
AGATGTGTATAAGAGACAGCCATTGTGTCGCGCCTCCGCCGCAGCCTCCGCCGTCCGCCGCCTAGACGCGTGCCGCCGCCGGCTCGTACCGAACGGGAGCGAACACGCGCCCGACCAGGCCGCGCAGCGTCTCCAGGTCTCCGCTGAGCAGCCCCGCCGCGCGCCCCTGCACGAGCGCGTTTCCGATGGCGGTCGCCTCCACCGGGCCCGCGAGCACGGGCACCCCGAGGCGGTCCGCGGTGGCCTGGCACAGCAGGGCGTTGCGGGCGCCGCCGCCGACGATGTGCACCGTGTCGACCGTCACGCCCGAGAGCGACGAGGCCGTGCGGACCGCGCGGGCGAAGGCGTCCGCCAGGCTCTCGATGATGACGCGCACCGTCCCTGCCGGGCTCGCCGGGGCGTGCAGGCCGCGCTCGGCATACCAGTCGGCGATGCGCCGGGGGAGGTCGCCCGGGGCGAGGAAGCGCGGGTCGTCGGCGTCGAACAGATCGGTCGGCCGGGGGAGCGCGGCGGCCTCGCCGAGCAGCGACTCCAGCGTGACGTGGAGGCCGCGGCGCTGCCACTCCCGCACCGACTCGCTCAGCAGCCAGAGGCCCATCACGTTGTGCAGGTAGCGGACGCGGCCGTCCACGCCGCCCTCGTTCGTGAAGTTCGCGGCCCGGCTGTCGTCGGTCAGCACGCGGCGCTCCAGCTCCACGCCGACGAGCCCCCAGGTGCCGCACGAGATGTACGCGGCCCGCTCGGGCTGCATCGGCACGGCGACGACCGCGGAGGCGGTGTCGTGCGATCCGACCGCCGTGACGGTCGGGCCGGTCCCGGCGAAGGGCAGGTCGGCGGCGAGCGACGGGAGCAGCGGCCCGACGGCCGTGCCCGCGTCGACGAGCGGGGCGAACAGCCCGCGGGGCAGGCCCAGCCGCTCGATGAGCGCGTCGTTCCACGAGCCGTCCGCGGCCAGCAGCCCGGTGGTGGAGGCGTTGGTGCGCTCGGCGTGCTCCCGCCCGGTCAGCCAGTAGGTGATCAGGTCGGGGACGAGGAGGAAGCGGTCGGCGCTCTCCAGCGCCCCGTCCTCGCGGTCCACGGCCAGCTGGTAGAGCGAGTTGAACGGGAGGAACTGGAGGCCGCCCTCCCGGTACAGCTCGTCCGGGGCGACGGCCGCGTGCACCAGCTCGACGCCGCACGCCGTGCGGTCGTCGCGGTAGTGGTACGGCTCGCCGCGCAGCCGGCCGCGACCGAGGAGGCCGTAGTCGACCGCCCAGGAGTCCACACCGATGCCGGCGAGATCCGGCTCCGCCCGCGCGACCGCGGCCAGACCCTCCAGCACGCTGGAGTAGAGCCCGGTGAGGCTCCAGTGCAGGGCCGCGCGGTCCCCCTCCCACACCCGCACGGGCGTGTTGAGGAAGCGCGCCGCCTCCGTCAGCTCCAGCGTGTTCGCACCGACCCGGGCGTGCATGACGCGGCCGCTGGTCGCGCCCAGATCGACGGCAGCGACGGCGCCCGCGCGCCCCGCCGCGCTCATCGCAGGAACGCGGCCGCCACGCCCGCGTCCACCGGGATGTGCAGTCCGGTGGTGTGGTCGAGGTCGCTGGTGCAGAGCACGAACACGGCGTTGGCGACGTGCTCCGGCAGCACCTCGCGCTTGAGCAGGGTGCGCTGCGCGTAGTACTTGCCCAGCTCCTCCTCGGGCACCCCGTAGACCGCGGCGCGCTTGGCGCCCCAGCCGCCGGCGAAGATGCCGGAGCCGCGCACGACGCCGTCCGGGTTGATGCCGTTGACGCGGATGCCGTGGTCGCCGAGCTCGGCGGCCAACAGGCGCACCTGGTGGGCCTGGTCGGCCTTCGTCGCCGAGTAGGCGATGTTGTTCGGGCCGGCGAAGATCGAGTTCTTCGACGAGATGTAGACGATGTCTCCGCCGAGCTTCTGGTCGATGAGGACCTTCGCCGCGGCGCGCGAGACGAGGAACGAGCCCTTGGCCATCACGTCATGCTGAAGGTCCCAGTCGGCCGTGGTGGTCTCGAGCAGCGGCTTCGAGATGGAGAGGCCGGCGTTGTTCACGACCAGGTCGAGGCCGCCGAACTGCAGCAGCGCGGCGGCGATCGCCTCGTCGATGGCCTTCTCGTCCGTGACGTTCGCGGCGACGCCGAGAGCGACGTCGGCGTTCCCGATCTCCGCGGCGGCGGCCTGCGCCTTCTCGAGGTCGAGATCCGCGATGACGACGCACGCGCCCTCGGCGGCCAGACGCGTGGCGATGGCCTTTCCGATGCCGGAGGCGGCGCCGGTGACGAGTGCGACTCGGCCGGCGAGCGGCTTCGGCTTCGGCATGCGCTGCAGCTTGGCCTCCTCCAGCGCCCAGTACTCGATGCGGAACTTCTCGGCCTCGTCGATCGGCGCGTACGACGACAGCGCCTCGGCGCCGCGCATCACGTTGATCGCGTTGATGTAGAACTCGCCGGCGACGCGGGCGGTCTGCTCGTTGGCGCCGTAAGAGAACATCCCGACGCCGGGGATGAGGATGATCGCCGGGTCGGCGCCGCGGATGGCGGGCGAGTCGGCGGTCGCGTGGCGGTCGTAGTAGGCCTGGTAGTCGGCGCGGTACTGCTCGTGCAGCTCCTCGAGCCGGGCGACCGAGTCCTCGATGGAGGCGTCGGCCGGGAGGTCGAGGACCAGTGGCTTCACCTTCGTCCGCAGGAAGTGGTCGGGGCACGAGGTGCCAAGGGCCGCGAGGCGCGGGTGCTCGGCGTGGGCGAGGAAGTCGAGGACGACGTCCGCGTCGGTGAAGTGGCCGACCTGCACCTTGTCGGTGGAGGCGATGGCGCGCAGGTGCGGGGCCAGCGCGGCGGCCTTGGCGCGGCGCTCGGCGGCGGGCAGCGGCTCGTAACCGGCCAGCACGGTTCCGAAGGGCTCCGGTCGGCCGTTGGCGGCGATGTACTCCTCGGCCGTCTTGATGATCCAGAGCGAGTTGGCCTCCGCCTCCTCGCTGGTGGCGCCCCACGCGGTGATGCCGTGGCCGCCGAGGATGGTGCCGATCGC
The DNA here is from genome assembly GCF_056755495.1 of Leifsonia sp. KNZ12-8B. Classification (NCBI taxonomy): domain Bacteria; kingdom Bacillati; phylum Actinomycetota; class Actinomycetes; order Micrococcales; family Microbacteriaceae; genus Leifsonia; species Leifsonia sp. KNZ12-8B. The sequence continues at coordinate 17,327 of NZ_JBPGXM010000066.1, read as the reverse complement.
CTCCGGGTTCGCCGCCTTGATCGCGGCGATGTCGAGGCCGAGCTGGAAGCCGGGGCGGCGCCACGGCACCCACACCACGCGGCCGCCGAAGACCTTCTTCGTCAGCTCCTCGCCGTCGGCCGCGGTGGCGATGGCGATGCCCGAGTCGGGGTGGAGGTGGTCGACGTGCGCCGCATCCACGAGGCCGTGCATCGCGGTGTCGATCGACGGGGCCGCGCCGCCCTTGCCGTGCAGCGTGTAGTCGAAGGCGGCGACCATCTCGTCCTCGCGCTCGACGCCCGGGTAGACGTTCTGGAGCGCGCGGAGGCGGTCGAGGCGGAGGACGGCGAGGCCCTGCTCCTTCAGCGTGCCGAGGTCGCCTCCGGACCCCTTCACCCAGAGCAGCTCGACGGGCTCGCCGGTGACCGGATCGGTCTCGGTGCCCTTGGCGGAGGTGTTGCCGCCGGCGTAGTTGGTGTTCTTCGGGTCGGCGCCCAGGCGGTTGGAGCGGGCGAGCAGAGCCGCGACGGTCTCGTTCGTCATGTGTTCGGTTCCTTGTTCGAAGGGTGGGTGGAAGGTCACGGTGACGCCGTTCGTCGCCAGCTGGGCGGCGAAGGCCTCGGCGGAAGCGCGCAGCGTGTCGGCCTCGGAGTTGATGATGAAGACCGGCGGGAGGCCGGCGGGGTCAGCGTTCGCCGGGAAGGCGTACGGGTCGGCCAGGAGCGCCTCGTCTCCGGCGTAGTTCAGGTTCATGCCGCGGACGGTATCCACGTCGAAGTACGCGTCGTCGTCCTCCGTGAGGCCGGTGAGGCGGGAGGCGAGTTCGGCGCTGAACGGCGGAGGCGCGGCGTGGAGGACGGGGTACGCGAGCACGATCCGCTCGGGCTGCTGGCCGCCCTCGTCACGGAGGCGGAGGGCCGCTCCCGCGGAGAGGTTGCCCCCGGCACTCGCTCCGCCGAGCGCGAGCCGGGCCCGGTCGATGCCGAGCTCCGCCGCGTGGGAGGCGACCCAGCGGAAGGCCGCCACCACGTCGTCCGACGGGACCGGGTACCGGACGCCCTCGACGGCCAGCCGGTAGAAGACGGAGACGACGACGAGGCCGCGTTCGGCGATCGAGCGCGCGACCCAGTCCGCCTCCGGCATGTCGAGATCGCCGGCCATGAAGCCGCCGCCGTGGTTCCACACGAAGCCCGGACGCGGCCCGGCGGACGGATCCGCCGGCGCGTATACGCGCACGGGAATGGAGCCGTGCGGCCCCTCGGCGACGGCGTCGTGGACGACGATCCCGCTCATGGCGTCAGGCGCCCCAGCCGGCCTGCGTGCCGCCGACGCGCTCGGCCTCGATCTTCTCCTGGTAGCCGGAGGCCTTGTAGGCGGCCATCGGGTCGGCGGGGAGGCCGCGCGTCTCGCGCCACGCGGCGAGGTCGGCGCGCACATCGGTGTTGAAGGCGTCCATGAACACGGTGTTGGCGGCGAGCACGTCACCGGCGCGCTGGGCGGCGTCGAGCGCCTCCAGGTCGACGAGGAGCGCCTTCGCCGTCGCCTCCTGCACGTTGAGCACCGAGCGGATCTGGCCCGGGATCTTCGCCTCGAGGTTGTGGCACTGGTCGAGCATGAAGGCGACGTCCGGGTTGCCGTAGCCGCCGCCGCGCAGCACCTCGAAGATGATGCGGAACAGCTGGAACGGGTCGGCGGCTCCCACGATCAGGTCGTCGTCGGCGTAGAAGCGGCTGTTGAAGTCGAACGAGCCGAGCTTCCCGAGGCGCAGCAGCTGCATGACGATGAACTCGATGTTGGTGCCCGGCGCGTGGTGACCGGTGTCGAGGCACACCATCGCGCGGTCGCCCAGCGCAGCGGTCTGCACGTAGCTGGTGCCCCAGTCCGGAACGTCGGTGTGGTAGAACGCCGGCTCGAAGAACTTGTACTCGAGCACGAGGCGCTGGCCCTCGCCGATGCGCTCGTAGATCTTCTGGAGGCTGTCGGCGAGCCGGTCCTGACGGGCGCGCATCGAGTCCTGGCCCGGGTAGTTGGTGCCGTCGGCGAGCCAGATCTTGAGGTCGCGCGACCCGGTCTCGTTCATGATGTCGATGCACTCGAAGTGGTGGTCGATCGCCTTCTGGCGGATGCGGTCGTCGGAGTGCGTGACCGAGCCGAACTTGTAGTCGTCGTCCTGGAACGTGTTCGAGTTCACCGTGCCCAGCGCGACGCCGTTGTCCTCGGCGTGCTTGCGCAGGTCGGCGTACGAGTCGACCTTGTCCCACGGGATGTGGAGGGCGACCGTCGGCGCGAGGCCGGTGTGCTTGTGCACCTGGGCGGCGTCCGAGATCTTCTCGTACGGGTCGCGCGCGGTGCCGGGCGTGCCGAACACCTTGAAGCGGGTGCCCGAGTTGCCGAACGCCCAGCTCGGGAGCTCGATCGCCTGCAGCGCGAGCTGCGAGCGGATGTCGTCGGTGAGGGTCATGGTCTCGCTTTCGTGTCGTGGGTCAGGCGTGCGCGTCTTCGCGCACGGGGGTGGAGAGGTCGCGGCCATATCTCTCCGCCTCGATCTGGCGGAGCGACTTGCCCTGCGTGGCCGGCGCCCAGATGACGCCGATCAGGAGGGCGACCACGAGGAACGCGATCAGGATGAGCCCGACCGTCGGCACGCCCGAGGAGGCGAGCAGGACGGGGAACACCGAGCTCAGCAGGCCGACGGCGATGCGGGCCGCGAAGAACAGGACGCCCTGCGCGCTCGCCCGGTACGGGGTGGCGAACAGCTCGGCCGTCCAGACGCCGTAGAACGCCTGCGCGCCGATTCCGGCCGCGACGCCCCACGAGATGGCGAACGTGAGGAGGGTGGGGAGCCCGGGAGGGGCGAAGACCAGCGCGACCCAGGCCAGGATGCCGAGAACCGCGCCGATCGCGTAGAGCACGCGGCGCGACATCCGGTCGGCCAGCTGCATGAAGCCGAAGTACGTGGCGAGCACGGTGCAGCCCCAGACGAGCACCTGCAGGAGGTCCTGCTCGACGGCGCTGTGCACGCCGGCGGCCTCGTAGACGCGCGGCATGAAGATGCCCGCCTGTCCGGCGACGAGGTTCCAGAAGCCGTACACGCCGAAGAGGAAGAGCAGCGCGGTGAGGTTGGCGCGCTTGGAGAACAGGGCGCGCATCCCGGTGCCGGAATGGGTCGTGGAGACCGCGCCGGTCTTGACGTCGGTCCACAGCTTCGACTCGGGGAGGCCCTGGCGCACCCACCACACGATCGCGGCGACGACGAACAGGTGCGCGAAGATCAGGCGGCTGCCGAGGAGGCCGAGCGGTGCGAGCGCGGCGGCGAGGGCGAAGCCGACGAGCGGGCCGATCGACCAGGCGAGCTGGGCCATGCCGACGTGCTTGCCGCGCGCGTGGTCGGGCGCCTGCTCTGCGATGTAGGTCCACGAGGCGGGGACGCCGGCGCCGACCGCGATGCCGGTGATGAGGAACGCGGCGAACAGCATCCCCGCGTTCACGGCGAACACCGCGAGCACGACGCCGAGCATGTAGAGCAGCAGGTCGTAGGTGTAGATGAACTTCCGGCCGAGCCGGTCGGTCAGCGGACCGCCCAGGATGGCGCCGATCGCCGCACCGAACGCATTGGCGCTGAAGGCGGCGAGGATGCCGACGAACCCGTCGCTCAGGTGGAACTCGGCCTGCCAGAATCCGAGGCTGGTCGCGATCGCGATGATCGATCCCGACTCGATGTAGTTCGACATGGCGACCGACGTGGTGGCGCGCCATCCGGTGGTGCTGCTGCTTCCGACTCTCATCGTCGTGGTGGTTCCTTACTGCTTCGTTGCGGTGCGATCCGGCTCAATCCAGGTGGAAGTACTCGGTGAGCCGGTTCATGGTGCTGTCGGGCGCGGCCTCCTCGGCGAAGAACTCGGCCATGCCCGCCTGCCAGCGCGCGTTGACCTCGCGCTCGTTCATCGCGGCCTGCGCCGCTTCGAAGTCGTCGGTCTCGAGGTAGCCGACGACCAGGCCCTCCCGCTTGTCGACGAAGAGGGAGTAGTCGTGCCAGCCGGTCTCGCGGAGGGCGTCGAGCATCTCGGGCCAGACGGTCTCGTGGGCGGCGAGGTAGTCGTCGACGCGCTCGGGCTTGAGCCGCATCGTGAAGCACACGCGTCGGGATTCGGACACGAGAACTCCTTCGTACGTCGGTCGTGTGGGATGAATCGTTTCAAGAGTACACAGCGGTGTCGGAGGGCACAAGCGGGATTGCGCAAGGCGGAGGTGCGCGGCGGAGGTGCGCGCGGTGGAGAGAGGCGCGCCGCCTCCTCGACTAGCGCGAGAGGGCGGCGGCCGGGGCGGAGGAGCGGCGCACGATCAGCTCGGGGACGAAGCGGACGTGCTGGTGCACGTGCGTCGCCCCTGCATCGAGATCCTCGATCTCGCGGAACAGCAGCTCGCCCGCCGAGTACCCGATCTCGCGCCGCGGCTGCCGCACCGCCGAGAGCGGCACGGCCGCGGTCGCCGCGAAGTCGATGTCGTCGTAGCCGACGATGGCGACGTCGTCCGGGACCCGCAGGCCGGCCGTCACGAAGCCCTGCAGCAGGCCGAGCGAGAGGAGGTCGTTGGCGGCGAACACGGCCGTCGGCCGCTGGTCGGCGGGGAGGGCGATGAGGCGCTCTGCGGCGTCCCGACCGTCGCGAGCACCGAGCGTCGCCGTCTCGATGACCGACAGGTCGACCGCGTGCGGAGCCTCGGCGATGGCGCGGCGGGCGCCGGCGATCCGGTCGCGGATCTGCTCCAGCGCGGCCGGGCCGCCGACGAACGCGATCCGCCGGTGGCCGCCCTCGACCAGGTGGGCGACGGCGAGCCGGCCGCCCTCCACATCGTCCACCGCGACCGAGCAGGCCTCGACGTCGGACGCGACCCGGTCGACCAGCACCGTCGGCATGCCGCGCTCGCGCAGGCGCTCGACCGAGCCTCCCGCGACTCCGATCGGGGCGAGCAGCATGCCGCGCACGCGCTGCTGCTCGAAGGCGGCGAGCTGCTGACGTTCGCGCTCGGGGTCGTTGCCGCTGTTGCCGAGCTGGATGGAGAAGCCGCGCTCGAGCGCGAACGCCTCGGCTCCCGTGTAGAGGTCGGTGAAGAACGGGTTGGCGACGTCCATGACGACCATCGCGAGACTGCGGCTGGCGCCCGCGCGCAGCTGCCGGGCCGACTCGTTGCGGGTGAAGCCGAGGGTGGCGATGGCCTCCTCGACCGCGCGCCGGGTGGACTCGGCGACGATGTCGGGCCGGTTGAGCACGTTGGAGACGGTGCCGACCGCGACGCCGGCGAGGGCGGCGACATCCTTCACGCTGGGGCGCTTGGCGGCCACGGTGCTCCTCCCGATTGAACGCGATTGAACGCTTTGCTGCATCGTATCGTTTCAAGCGCCGAGTCGCTCGCGCTGGGCGGCAGAGGGCTGGGGCTGGGGCTGGGCCCGGCCCCGAACCTCACGGCGCAAGATTTGGCGCAAATCGTGAAAGGCACAGGTTCGCGTCCGGCGATTTCACCCCCGAACAGGGGTTTCGCTCTGCGCCGAGCGTCCGCAGCGAATAGAACGTTTAAACCAGGCCTTGCGGTGGATGCAGCACCTCTACTAGCGTCCCCGAATTGAAACGTATTAATCGCGTCCCGGGCGGCGTCCGCCGAACGGGACTTCTCAACGAAGAGGAGTTCGCATGCACGTCTCGCACCCCCGCAGGCGCGGCCGCCGCGCCGGTCTCGGCTGGAAGAGGTGGATCGCCCCGGCCGCGGCCGTCGGCCTCCTGGTCGCCGGTCTCAGCGCCGGCCCGGCGCTCGCACAGCCGGCGCCCGCACAGCCGTCGACCGCCGACCGGGCGAAGCCCGTTCCGGCCGGCTGCCCGTGGATGGACGCCACGAAGTCGCCGGAGAAGCGGGCCCAGCTCCTGCTCGCGGCCAGCTCGCTCGACCAGAAGCTGCGCTGGCTCGACGAGCAGGCGGCCAACAACCCGACGCAGACCACGTTCAACGGCGTCACGTACCCCGCGCAGGTGCCCTGCACGCCGACCGTCGCCTACGCGGACGGCCCGGACTACGTGCGCGGGCCGAACGGCGTCACCATCTTCCCGGCCCAGCTCGCTCTCGCCTCCTCGTGGGACACCGACCTCGCCACCGCGAAGGGCACGGCGCAGGCGGACGAGGCGTTCCGCGCGGGCCGCAACGGCCTCCTCTCGCCGCAGATCACCTCCGCACGGACGGTGCTCGACGGCCGCATCACCGACTCCTTCGGCGAGGACTCGCTGCTCAGCGGCGACCTCGCCGCCGCGCAGACGACGGGCATCCAGGACGGCAACCCCGAGGAGCCGGTGATGTCGGTGCTCAAGCACTACGTCGCCAACGAGCAGGAGCTCGACCGCCAGACCAGCTCCTCCAACCTCGACGGCCGCACCCTGCGCGAGGTCTACGACCTCGCGTTCCAGATCGCGGTGCAGAAGAGCGATCCGGCCGGCGTGATGTGCTCGTACAACCAGGTCAACGGCGTGTACGCGTGCGAGAACCCCATCCTCAACAACCTGCTGAAGGCGGGCGGATGGAGCGGCTACGTCGTCTCCGACTTCGGCTCCGTCCACTCCACGGCGCCGTCGCTCAACGCCGGGCTCGACCAGGAGCTCAACCGGCCGATCTACTACACGCCGGCGAACATCCGGGCCGCCATCGACAACGGCTCCACGACGATGGCGCAGGTCGACGCGGCCGCCTCCCGCGTGGTCACGGCCTACATCAAGACCGGTCTGTTCGACCACCCGCTGCCGACGACTCCCGCCGCCTCCGTCACGAACGCGGCGAACCAGAAGGTCGCCGAGCGGATCGCCGAGCAGGGTGCGGTGCTGCTGAAGAACGACGGCGGCATCCTCCCGCTCACGAAGAAGGCCAAGAGTGTCGCGGTCATCGGCCCGACGGCGTCGAAGGAGGCGACCAACGGCGTGAGCGCCGCCACCGTCTGCGCGGTGCACAACTTCGGCCCGGCGACCGCCTGCCCGAACGTCGTCGCCCCGCTCGACGCGCTGACCGCCCGCGCGGCCAAGGCCGGAGCGACGGTCGCGTTCGACAACGGCGCCGACCCGGCCGCCGCGGCCGCAGCGGCGGCGAAGGCCGACGTCGCCGTGGTCTTCGGCTACGCGATCCAGGGCGAGGGCGCCGACCGCACCTCCCTCTCGCTCGACGGCAACGGCGACGCGCTGATCGCGGCGGTCGCCGCCGCCAACCCCAACACGCTCGTGGTGCTGGAGACCGGGAGCGCGACCGACATGCCGTGGCTCTCCGCGGTGAAGGGCGTCATCCAGGCCTGGTATCCGGGCGAGCAGGGCGGCACGGCGCTGGCCCGGCTGATCTACGGGGATGCGAACTTCAGCGGCAAGCTGCCGATCGCCTTCCCGAAGTCGCTGGCCGACACCCCGACCAGCACTCCTGCGCAGTACCCGGGCCTGGTGAACGGGTCGCCGACGCGTCCCGCCGGCGACAAGTCCATCCGCCAGGTGAGCTACAGCGAGGGCCTCGCGGTCGGCTACAAGTGGTACGAGAGCAAGGGCATCGAGCCGTTGTTCCCGTTCGGCTACGGCCTGTCGTACTCGTCGTTCTCGTACAGCAAGCTGCAGCTGGCTCCCGCCGTGATCAACAAGGCGAACAAGACGCTGAAGGTCTCGTTCACCGTGAAGAACACGAGCGGCACGGCCGGATCGACGACGCCGCAGGTCTACCTGACCCTCCCCGCCTCCACGGGGGAGCCCGGAGACCGGCTCGTCGCGTTCGACACCGTCTCGCTGCGCGCCGGCGAGAGCAAGAAGGTCACGCTGACGATCGACCCGGGCTCGGTCGACCGCCCGCTGTCGTACTACAGCACCGCCGCCAACGCCTGGGTGACCGACCCCGGCACGTACGGCATCGCGGTCGGCGAGTCCTCGAAGGCCGCGCTGTCGGCGACCTTCACCGTCGCGAAGTAGGCAGCACGCAGGGGAGCGGGTGCCGGGCGCAGGCTCGGCACCCGCTTCCGCGCGCCGTCAGACCGGGACGCGCTCGCGCCCGATGGTGCTCTCGCGCACCACGAGGTGCGGCTGCAGCACCACCCGCCGATGGACGTGCTCGCCGGACTCGTCGCGCAGCTCGCCCAGCAGGAGGTCGACGGCCGCGCGTCCCATCTCCTCGCCCTGCATCGATACCGAGCTGAGCGGGATCGCGCCGCCCCACGCCGCCGAGTTGTGGTCGCAGCCCATCACGGCGACGTCGTCCGGCACGCGGACCCCCGCGTTGGTGAGCTCGTTGATGATCGCCATCGCGAGGAGGTCGGTGACCGCGAGCACGGCGTCCGGCCGCTCGTGCTCTGGCATGCCGGCGAGTCGCCGCCCGGCGTCCGCGCCGCCCGGGGGGTCGAGGTCGACGGTGTCGAGCTCGATGAGCGTCACCGCCCCTCCCGCCTCCTCGACGGCGGTCCGCACGCCGCGCCGCCGGTCGTGGACGGGCTGGTAATCGTCGTGCGCGGCGACGAAGGCGATGCGCGTCCGGCCGAGGTCGATCAAGTGCTTGGCGGCGATGTAGCCGGCGCGCTCGTTGTCGATCAGCACGCGGCAGGAGTCCGTCAGGGTGGAGTCGAAGTTGACGACCACCACCGGTCGGCCGTGGCGGCGCACGCGGGCGATCTGCTCGTCCGACTCCTGCATCGGCGCCAGGATCACACCAGAGACGCGCGCGCTGTCGAAGAAGCTGAGGTGCGCATCCTGCACGGCCAGGTCGTTGTTGGCGCTGGCCAGCTGGAGGGTGAACGACTGCGACTGCGCCTGCCCCTGCGCGCCGCGCGCGACGTCGACGAACAGCGAGTTCGTGAGGTCGATGACCACGAGGCCGATCGTCCGGGCCTCGCCGGAGCGCAGCGCGCGGGCGGTCTGGTTGAGGGTGAAGCCGAGCTGCTCGATGGCCTTCTCGACCTTGCGGCGCGTGGCACCGGCGACCTTCTCGGGGTGATTGAGGACGTTCGAGACGGTCGCGACCGACACGCCGGCGAGCTCCGCGACGTGGTGCATGTTCGGCGGCCCGGCCACTCCGCCCCGCGCGCCGTTCTTGCGCATCATGTCGATCATCCTAGGGCGAAGGCACGCGCACGCACGCGGGTCCGGGGTGCTCCCCGCCCGCGGCGACGAGCACCGTCCCCGCGGGCACATCGACGACCGCGCCGCCCCGGTCGGCGCGCACGACGATGTCGCCCTGCGGCGCCGGGATGCGCGCCTCGGCCCAGTCGAGGGCGCCCAGCTCCGGCGCCACTGTGAAGCGGGACCACCCGTCGGCCAGCGGCCGGACCCCGAGGATCGCGTCCGGAAGCAGCGCGGCGGGCGACGACGACCAGGCGTGGCACAGGCTCTTGCCGAACGGCCGCCCGTACATCTCGTACGGCGACGCGTCCTCCTCCGCGAACTCCTCCCAGAAGCTGCGTGCGCCGGCCGCGAGCATGTCGCCCCACAGCCCGCGCACACGCTCGACCGCCGTCGCCGGCTCGCCGGCCTCGATCAGAGCGCGCAGCAGGAACCCGGTCATGAAGGGCGTGCCGGCCCGGCGGGTCCCGGCGAGCAGCGTGCGCATGGCGGGGGTGGTGCCGAGCCCGGCGAGCACCGCCAGGAAGTTCGGGTACGGGGAGGCTGCAGAGGCGCCGTCGGCGTACTCTCGCCAGACCTGCGCCCCCTCGTCCCAGGCCATGCGGCGCAGCGCCTCCCGCACGGAGCCCGCCAGCGCCTCCCACCGGGTGACCCCGGGGTGACCGGTCACGCCGAGCACGTGCGCCGCGGAGGTCAGCGCCCAGTACCAGAGCACCTGCAGCGCGGTGACGTCGCGGGCGGGGTCCACCTCCACACCCCAGTCGATGAAGACCGGCTTCAGGAAGTCGTCGTCGCCCGGCCGCGGGCGCAGGAACCCGTCGTCACCCGCCTGCGCGGCCAGGTCCTCCACGAAAGCGTGGAGGTGGTCCGCCTCGGTCGCGAGGTACGCGCGCGCGTCGAACGATCGTGCGAAGAACCCCGTCCCGATGACCCACCATAGCGAGTAGTCGGCGATGCCGTTGACGAAGCCGTGGCGCGGGCGGCCGAGCGCGGTCAGGCTGGCCGCGACGATGCCCCCGTCGCCGAAGGCGTACGCGTTGGCGAGCGTGTTCAGGGCCTGGTCGCCGATCCACGGCATTCGGTCGCGCTTGATCCCGTCGAGCATGAGGCCCTGCATGCAGGCGTGGAGGGTGTCGGCGCTCACCTGCCAGATCCGCGTGAGCGTGTCGTCCGAGCACGAGAAGGCGCCGGGCCGCGGGGTCGGGCGGCGCGAGGCCTCGACGATCACAGCGGTGACGGGGTCGGTGCTCTCGATCCGCAGGTGGCGGAAGCCGAGCCGGTGCGCGGTGGTCCAGCGGCCGTCCGGGAGCTGGACCACGTCGTGCCGCGTCTCCGCCGCTGCCGGGTCGGCCAGCGCCTCCTCGCGCGACTCTCCCGATGACACCACGGGCTCCGTCGCCGAGGCGAAGACCGGTCGCCCGAGCAGCGGCCCGTCCGCCTCCCAGAGTCCGCCGCGCAGCACGAGCGGCACCTCGACGATCGGCTCGGGCTGCAGGTGCGGGGGAGCGTCGCCGTGCGACTGCACCGCGACCGCAGGCTGCCAGTCCTCGCCGGCGAGCCGCGCCTCCACCCGTCCCGTTGTGTCGAGCCGGAGTGCGGGAGGCGTGCCCGCCACCGCGACGGGCGCGCCGCCGTCCACCCGGAACTCCGCCGCGTCCGCCGGCTCGGCGTGGTTGCGGGCGTAGTCGACGTGGCGGTTCGCGGCGAAGCCGGCGCGGACGAGCTCGTGCAGCATCCCGAGCTCGTACTGCCGGGGCGGGTAGTACCAGGTCACGGCGCGCCGACGGGGAGGGCGACCGCCGCGGCGGCCGGCTCGGTGAACCGGTGCCGGCCGGCCCCGACCTGCTCGGTGCGCCCGCTCGGGAGGGCGACCTCGGCGGTGGTACCCGTCGGCACCTCGACGGCCAGGTCGAAGACGCCGTCGGCCAGCGTCCACGCGACGCTCGCGCGGCCGTACGGCGTCTGCAGCTCGCGGGAGGCGCGGGTCAGCCCGCCGCCCGGCTGCGGCGCGAACCGCATCCGCCGGAAGCCCGGCTCCAGCGGAGCGATGCCGGCCACGGTGGTGTGCAGCCAGTCGGCGACCGAGCCCAGGGCGTAGTGGTTGAACGAGGTCATCTCGCCCGGGTTCACCGTGCCGTCGGGCAGGAGGCTGTCCCAGCGCTCCCAGATCGTCGTCCCTCCCGAGAGCACGGTGTAGAGCCACGACGGGCACTCGCGCTCGAGCAGGAGCAGGTAGGCGTCCTCGGTGCGGCCGCCCTTGGTGAGCGCGTCCGCGATGAGCGGCGTGCCGGCGAATCCGGTGCCGATGCGGTACCCGTTCTCGGCGACCAGTTCGGCCAGGGCGGCTCCCGCGTCGGCGAGCTCGTCCGCGTCGAAGAGGTCGAACGCGATGGCCAGCGCGTACGCGGCCTGGGCGTGGTTGCTCAGCCGGCCGCCTGGCCGTACGTACTCACGGCGGAAGGCCTCGCGCGCCTCCCCGGCCAGCGCGGCGTAGCGCTCGGCGTCGTCGTCGCGACCCAGTTCAGCCGCGATGAGCGAGAGCACGCGCGCGGAGTGCTCGAAGTACGCCGAGGCCACGAGGTACTTGTCCGTCTCGGCGACGGTCGGATCCTCCGGCGGCGCGGTCGGGTCGAGCCAGTCGCCCAGCTGCATGCCGGTGTTCCACAGCCGGGAGGGGCCGGCGAGCCGCTCCAGGAGGTCGACCCAGGCGCGCGCGCTGTCGTACTGGTCGGCCAGCACCTGCCGGTCGCCGTAGTGCTGGTACAGCGTCCACGGGGTGAGCACGGCGACGTCGCCCCAGACCGCCCCGGGCTTGATCGGCGTCCAGAAGTCGCCGCCCGGGATGACGGGGACGTACCACGGCACCGTGCCGTCCGGCAGCTGCTCGGCCGCCACATCCTTCAGCCACGAGGCGAGGAAGCCGGAGACGTCGTACAGCCCGGCCGCGGTGGGCGCGAAGACCTGGATGTCGCCCGTCCAGCCGAGCCGCTCGTCGCGCTGCGGGCAGTCGGTCGGGAGGTCGACGAAGTTGCTGCGCATGCTCCACAGCACGTTCTCGTGGAGCCGGTCGACCAGCGGGTCGGAGGAGGCGAAGGTGCCGGTGCGCCGCATGTCGGAGTGGTAGGCGCGCGCGACGACCTCGAGGTCGCGCGGGTCTCCCGTCCAGCCGGAGACCTCGGCGTAGCGGAAGCCGTGGATGGTGAACCGCGGCTCCCAGTCGATCGGACCGCCGTCGGCGACGTACTCGTCTACCGAGGCCGCGAGGCGCAGCGGGCGCGTGTACAGCTCGCCGCCCTGCAGCACCTCGGCGTGACGGAGCGTCAGCTGCTCGCCGGCGACCGACGACGAGGCGCGCAGGTGCAGCCGGCCCGCCAGGTTCTGGCCGAAGTCGAGCAGCACACGGCCGCCGTCGAGCGGCGTCGTGCTGACCGGGCGCAGCTCGGCCGTGCAGCGGACGGGAGGCCCGTCGGGCGCGACGAGGAGCGCGGTATCGAGCGGCTCCACCGTGACCGGCTCCCACCCGGCGTCGTCGAAGCCGGCGCGCGACCAGCCGGGGAGGCGGGCCGAGGCGTCATAGCGCTCGCCGTCGTAGAGGCCGGAGCGCTCGATGGGGGAGGGATGGGTGCGCCACGAGCCGTCGGTGACGACAGTGGTGACGGCGCCGTCCGCACCGGTCAGCTCCAGCTCGGCGAAGAACGCCGTGCGGTCGCCGTAGAAGGCCCTGGTGCCGCCGTCGAAGCCGATGCGGCCGCGGTACCAGCCGTCGCCGAGCCAGGCACCGATCGCGTTCGCGCCCGGCTGCACGAGATCGGTGACGTCGTACGAGGCGACGCGGAGGCGGTGCTGGTAGGCGGTCCAGCCGGGAGCGAGGGCGTCGTCCCCGACGCGCCGGCCGTTGAGCTCGGCCTCGAACACGCCGTGCGCGGTGGCGCGCAGCACGGCGCGGACGACGTCGGCGGGAGCCTCGAACTCGCGGCGCAGGAGGGCGGGCCGGCCGTCGCGGTCGGCGGGCTGCTCGCCGGGGCCGACCGCCTGCGCGGTCCAGTCGGCGGGGAAGAGGAGGCCGGCCTCCACGGTGGCGGGGGCGGACCACTCGGACACCGAGCCGTTGCCGTGCACGCGCACCCGCACCTCCGCCGTCTCGCGTGAGGACAGCGGCGCGCCGGGCCAGGGCACGAAGACGGAGTCGGGGCCGGCCACCTCGAACACATCGGTCGTGCCGCGCCGGGTGACCTCGATGTCGTAACCGGTCTGCGCCCAGTCGCGGTCGGCGGTCACCGTGCGCCAGCTCAGGCGTGGGGCGGCGACGCCGATCCCGAGCGCCGTTCCGCTGTCGCGGCGCTCGAAGCGCGGCTGTTCGACGACGACGGTCATGTACTCCTCCTCGAGTGGATGCGGTGCGGCTGCGGCGGGATAGCGGCCGCAACGTCCTCGCAGGCTACCTCGATCCGTTAGAACGTTTCAAGCTCGATACGCACCGGGAAGTCTACGAGTTTGTTGCGCTCGCGACGATGTGTTGACACCTCGAGCGCCCGTGTGCTTTCATACCCGTTGAAACGTTCTAATCACGTTCGCGACTCCGGACGCGACCCTTTTCAAGGAGGAAAAGTGATCACAGCAACCCGACGGGCGCGGCGGCTGGCCGTCATCGGCGCCGTCCTCACGGCCGGAGCACTCGCTCTGACCGCGTGCTCGGGCGGCGGCGGCAGCAGCAGCAGCGGTGGCGGCGACTTCACCACCCTCGGCCTGACCAGCAACTCCACCCCCAACGACACCCTCAAGGCGCTCTCGACCGCCGGCTGCCAGGCCGCGCAGAAGGCCGCACCCATCAAGACGGACGCCGACGAGCAGACCCAGCACGACCAGAAGCTGCAGCTGCTGGCGGGTCAGAACGCGCTCCCCAGCATCTTCGTCAGCCCCAACACCCCCGACCTCGCCAAGCAGTTCATCAAGGGCGGCAAGCTCGTCGACATCGGCGCCGAGCTGAAGAAGGACGGCCTGGAGGACCAGATCCTCCCCGTCGCCGCCTCCACGATCGAGAAGCTCTACGGGCAGGACAGCGCGTACGCCCTCCCGAACGAGCTCAACATCGAGGGCATCTGGTACAACAAGAAGATCTTCGCCGACAACGGCATCGAGGTCCCCGGTACGTGGGACGAGCTCACCGCCGCGGCCGAGAAGCTGCAGGCCAAGGGCATCCAGCCCTTCGCCGGCGACGGCAAGGACGGCTGGCCGATCACCCGGTTCGTCGGCGCCTACCTCTTCCGCGACCTCGGCCCCGACGCCCTCCAGGACGTCGCCGACGGCAAGGCCAAGCTGACCGATGCCGACTACGTGAAGGCGGCCGACGAGGTCGCCAAGCTCGGCAAGGCCGGCGCGTTCGGCCAGGGCGTCGCCTCCACCGACTACAACGGTGCGACCAACCAGTTCCTGAGCGGCCAGGCCGGCATGTTCTACATGGGCTCGTGGATCCTGTCCAACTTCAACGACGAGTCGCAGAACAAGATCGGCGCCGACAACATCGGCTTCATGCCGTTCCCGGCCGTCGACGGCGGCAAGGGCAGCGTCGACCAGACCCCGGCCAACGTCGGCCAGCCGCTCATGATGAGCAAGGCCGCGTACGGCAAGGGCGGCGCCGCCTGGCTCAAGTGCATCGCGCAGGGCTACGGCGACGAGGTGCTCGCGAAGAGCGGCGTCGTCTCCGGCTTCAAGCTCAGCGACACCCCGAGCGACCTGCCGGCCCTGACCCAGACGGTCCAGAAGCAGATCAACGACTCGACGTCGTCGGTCCTGTGGTTCGAGGCGCTCTTCAACTCGAAGGCGACCACGGTCAGCCAGTCCAACGGCGGCTCGCTGGGCAACGGCTCCCTCTCGGGCGCGGACTTCATGCAGCAGGTCCAGGGCGCCCTCGGCCAGTAATGTGCAACGCGGGGTGCGGCGGCGAGTCCGGCGCACCCCGCGTCTATCAGAAAGCAACCGCACCATGAACTCTGTGCTCGGGAGCCGGCGCACCGCCCTCCTCCTGGTCGGCCCGGCGCTGCTGGTCTACACCGCCATCACGCTCGTCCCGATCTTCTGGTCGTTCGGCTACACCTTCTTCTCGGGCGGGCTCATCTCGGGCTTCACCTTCGCCGGGCTGAAGAACTTCCAGACCTTCTTCACCGACCCGAACGCGTGGAACGCGCTGGGCTTCACGCTCAAGTACGCGATCATCGTGACCATCGGCCAGGTCGCCATCGGCTACCTGCTCGCCCTGCTGTACGTCTTCTTCCTGCGGCGGGCCTCCAGCTTCGTCCGCACGGTCGTGTTCTTCCCGGTCGTGCTGCCGACGGTCGCGGTCTCGCTGCTGTTCCAGAGGATGTTCCAGCTGACCCCGCAGCCCGGACCGGCCAACGCCGTCCTGCAGGCGTTCGGCGGCAGCGGCACCGACTTCCTCGGCCACGCCGACAGCGCCTTCTGGGTGCTGATCATCATGGACATCTGGCGGTCGATGGGCTTCTACGCGGTGCTGCTGTTCGCCGGCCTGGTCGACATCCCGGACGAGATCATCGAGTCGGCGCGCCTCGACGGCGCCGGCGGCTGGTCGCTCGTGCGGCGCATCATCCTGCCGCTGTCGGCCCCGGTGCTGCTCTCGAGCGTGATCTTCAGCATCAACGGCACGCTCAAGGTGTTCGACTCCGTCGTCGCGCTGACGAACGGAGGCCCCGGCAACGCCACGACACCGCTCACCCTGTACATGTTCCAGACCGCGTTCACCTACGGCGACTACGGCTACGGCTCTACCATCGCGCTGATGCTGACCATCCTGTGCCTCATCGTCACCGTGTTCATCTTCCGCGGCTCCCGGCGCGACCTCACGAAAGCCTGACCCATGACCGCTGTCACCGACGAACTCGACCGCGACGTCACCTTCAAGCGCCCCGCCGAGGAGCGACGTGGAGGCGCCGGACGCATGCTCCGCCGCCTGCCGATGAACATCGTCATCGTGCTGCTGCTCATCATCGAGATCTACCCGCTGGTGTGGATCCTGCTCGGCTCCTTCAAAACCCAGGACGAGTTCCTCAACGACCCGTTCTGGACCCTGCCCAGCAGCTGGGACCTCGAGAACTACGTCAGCGCGTTCACCACCGGCAACCTCGGCCGCTACATCCTCAACAGCGTCCTCACGGTGTTCCCCGCGCTGTTCATCACACTGGCGATCGGGGTCGCCGCCGCGTTCGCGCTCGAAGTCCTGGTCTGGAAGGGACGCGGCACCATCCTGCTGCTGTTCCTGGCCGGCATCATGGTCCCCGGTCAGATGGTGCTGCTGCCGCTGTTCTCCATCTACTTCAACCTGCAGCTGACCGGCACGCTGTGGCCGCTGATCATCACGTACACGGCGTCCGGCCTCCCACTGACCGTGTTCATGGTCGCGACCTACTTTCGGGCGGTGCCGCGAGAGATGTTCGAGGCGGCGACCCTCGACGGCGCCGGAGTGTTCCGCCAGTTCTGGTCGATCGGCGTGCCCGTCGTGCGGAACGCGATCTTCACGGTCGGGCTCGTGCAGTTCTTCTTCCTCTGGAACGACCTGCTGATCGCGCTGACCTTCACCAACAGCGAGGACCTCCGCACCATCCAGGTCGGCCTGCTCAACTTCACCGGGCAGTACGGCCAGATCCAGTACGGCCCCCTGTTCGCCGCGATCTGCGTCAGCATCTTCGGCACCCTGCTGCTCTACCTGTTCCTGAACCAGCGCGTCATGAAGGGCCTCGCCGCCGGGTCCGTGAAGGGCTGACAGTGGAGGCATGACCTCAGCGACCTGGGAGCAGCTGACCGCACCGCTCGACGCCGACGACCTCGCCACGCTGACGGCGTTCCGCGACTTCTGCCGGGGCTGCCCGGCGTGGAGGAGCGGATCACGGCGACCCAGATCTCGTTCGCGCGGGTGCGCAGCTTCGCCACCGCCTACATGAAGAGCCACTACCTCGAGCTCGGGATCGACCTCCTCCGCGAGGTCGAGGAGCCGCGGCCGCGCGCCACGGTGCGGGTGTCGAAGACCGTGTGGCTCAACCGGTACAGCCTCCGCGAGCTCGCCGACTTCGACGAGCGGCTGCGGGAGCTCATCCGCGAGGCGGCGGAGACCGTCGGGCCGGGCGCGAAGCGCTCCAAGCCGACCTGACGGCTGCCGGTCACCCGCTCCATCCCCACCCATTTGTCACAACACGCCGTCTCGGCACTCGCCGAGGCGGCGTGTTGTGA